>NZ_JBHFKV010000027.1:0-67390 GCF_042879355.1 Photorhabdus sp. RM71S
ACCACCGTAGGTTTTAGCCAATACAGTAGTGATAGCAGCAGTCAGGGTAGTTTTACCGTGGTCAACGTGGCCGATAGTACCAACGTTAACGTGCGGTTTTGTACGTTCAAATTTTTCTTTAGACACGACTCTATTCCTTAATATCGCACCCTCATCATATTGGAGAGGGAGCTGAATCTAGATATTAAACCCGAAAAACTTATTTAGCTTTACGAGATTCGATAATAGCCTGAGCGACGTTGCTCGGCGCTTCATTGTACTTCAGGAACTCCATAGAGTAAGAAGCACGACCTTGGGTCTGAGAACGCAGGTCAGTAGCATAACCAAACATTTCAGATAATGGTACCTGAGCACGTACGATTTTACCGGTAGTCATATCTTCCATACCGTCAATCATACCACGGCGGCGGTTTAGGTCACCGATAACGTCACCCATGTAATCTTCTGGTGTTTCAACTTCAACTTTCATGATAGGCTCCAGCAGAGCTGGTTTCGCCTTCATAAAGCCTTCTTTGAAGCCCATAGAACCTGCGATTTTGAACGCCATTTCAGAAGAGTCCACTTCGTGGTAAGAGCCATCGAATAGTGCCACTTTAACGTCAACAATCGGGTAACCGGCCAGAACACCATTTTTCATTTGTTCCTGAATACCCTTATCTACTGCCGGGATATATTCTTTAGGAACAACACCACCAACGATTTCATTGGCGAATTCATAGCCTACGCCACCGGGTTCCATTGGTTCAATACGCAGCCATACGTGGCCAAACTGACCACGACCACCAGACTGACGAACAAATTTACCTTCTTGCTCAACAGTAGAACGGATGGTTTCACGGTAAGCAACCTGAGGTTTACCGACGTTCGCTTCAACTTTGAACTCACGACGCATACGGTCAACCAGAACATCCAAGTGAAGCTCACCCATACCGGCGATAATAGTCTGACCAGATTCTTCATCGGTAGACACGCGGAATGATGGGTCTTCTTGAGCCAGACGGCCTAAAGCGATACCCATTTTTTCCTGGTCAGCTTTAGTTTTTGGCTCAATAGCAACAGAAATGACTGGCTCTGGGAATTCCATACGCTCCAGGATAATTGGGGCGTTGATATCACACAGCGTATCACCGGTAGTCACATCTTTCAGGCCAATCGCAGCAGCGATGTCACCTGCACGAACTTCTTTAATTTCTTCACGTTTATTAGCATGCATCTGAACGATACGGCCAAAACGCTCTTTTCTGTCTTTCACTGGGTTAAGAACGGTATCACCGGAATTAACCACACCAGAGTAGACACGGAAGAAGGTCAAGTTACCAACGAACGGGTCAGTAGCGATTTTAAACGCCAGTGCCGAAAATGGTTCGTTGTCGTCAGAGTGACGCTCTGCCGACGTATCTTTACCGTCTGGCAGAATACCTTTAATGGATTCAACATCCGTTGGTGCTGGCAGGTACTCAATAACTGCATCCAGCATTGCCTGAACACCTTTGTTCTTAAATGCAGAACCACAAGTAACCAGGATGATTTCGTTAGTCAGAACACGATGACGCAGACCAGCTTTGATCTCTTCTTCAGTCAGTTCTTCACCGCCAAGGTATTTTTCCATCAGCTCTTCTGATGCTTCCGCAGCGGCTTCAATCAAATTGCTACGCCATTCTTCCGCCAGATCCTGCATATCAGCTGGGATATCTTCGTAAGTGAAGGTGGTTCCCTGATCTTCATCGTTCCAGTTGATGGCTTTCATTTTCACCAAGTCAACAACACCGGTGAACACATCTTCTGCACCAATGGCTAATTGCAGAGGTACTGGGTTTGCCGCCAAGCGAGTTTTGAGCTGCTCAACAACGCGTAAGAAATTCGCTCCCATACGGTCCATTTTGTTAACGAACGCGATACGTGGAACTCTATATTTATTTGCCTGACGCCATACGGTTTCGGACTGTGGCTGAACACCACCAACCGCACAATAAACCATGACCGCACCGTCAAGAACACGCATGGAACGTTCTACTTCGATGGTGAAGTCAACGTGCCCTGGAGTGTCGATGATGTTGATACGGTGCGCATCAAACTGCTTAGCCATACCTGACCAGAAAGCAGTTGTTGCTGCGGAGGTGATGGTAATACCACGCTCCTGCTCCTGTTCCATCCAGTCCATAGTAGCAGCGCCATCATGAACTTCACCGATCTTATGGTTTACACCAGTGTAGAACAGAATACGTTCGGTAGTGGTGGTCTTACCGGCGTCGATGTGTGCACTGATACCGATGTTACGGTAGCGTGCAATGGGTGTTGTACGAGCCATTTGATTCCTCTATTCCTAGGACGTTCAATGTAAATCTGGGTGGCAGAACAGCCACCCAGGGCATCATCACTACGATGAGATTACCAACGGTAGTGTGCGAACGCCTTGTTAGCTTCTGCCATACGGTGAACGTCTTCACGTTTCTTAACAGCAGTGCCTTTATTCTCGGCTGCATCAGATAATTCGTTCGCCAGGCGTAGGGCCATAGATTTATCACCGCGTTTACGAGCAGCTTCAACGATCCAACGCATTGCTAACGCATTGCGACGAACCGGACGAACTTCAACTGGAACCTGATAAGTAGAACCACCAACACGGCGGGACTTAACTTCCACGGTTGGACGCACATTATCCAATGCAAGTTCAAACGCTTCCAGGTGCTCTTTACCAGAGCGCTGAGCCAGGGTCTCAAGCGCACTATATACAATTGCTTCCGCAGTAGATTTTTTACCATCTACCATCAGGATATTGACGAATTTGGCCAGTAATTCAGATCCAAACTTTGGATCTGGCAGAATTTTACGCTGACCAATTACACGACGACGTGGCATGGAAATACTCCGTTTCGAATTCAGGGTTGTCCAAAACTCTATGAGTTTATTTTGACATTAAGGTAAATAATGTTTGGCCTTACTTAACGGAGTACCATTAAGCTTTTGGCTTCTTCACACCGTACTTAGAGCGACCTTGTTTACGGTCTTTAACACCGGAACAGTCCAGTGCGCCGCGAACAGTGTGGTAACGCACACCTGGCAAGTCTTTAACACGACCGCCACGGATCAGAATTACGGAGTGTTCCTGCAAGTTGTGGCCTTCACCACCGATGTAAGAAGAAACTTCGTAACCGTTAGTCAAACGCACACGACATACTTTACGCAGTGCAGAGTTTGGTTTTTTAGGGGTGGTGGTATATACGCGAGTACATACGCCGCGCTTCTGCGGGCAAGCTTCCAGAGCAGGAACGTTGCTTTTTGCAACCTTCATGCTACGGGGTTTGCGCACCAGCTGGTTAATAGTTGCCATTATTAAAAAAACTCCTGGTTTTTTTGCTTCGTAAACACGGATTAAATCTCTTGTCTGCCCTAACGGCAAAACACGAGGACGCGGAATTTTATGGCTGACTCGCCAAAGTGTCAAGAAATATACAGCTTTTTCTCAACTACCAGGCGAATTGTTGATGGTGTTTTACCGTCAGGTTAACAAAGTCAGTATAGTCGATCACTTGCACTTTGTCTGAAACCTGATCGTCCAATCCCCGCGCCTCAATATCTTCTTTTAGCGCATACAATGTAGCACCACGACTGATCAACGCCGGCAGATAGCAATTACCCTCAATACCTGCCAGTACACCATCCTGAATAAATAAGATGTCATCACCACTGGCAAGCAGCTTGGATATCACATTGAAATCACATTGATATGGCGATCGGCCAACAGTATATAGCATCTCATTGTCCTTCCAATAGCTCAGAATGTCAGCACAACATCATAGTCAACCAGTTTCTCACGGATCGTTTCTGCGGGTATCACTTTCGCATCCAGAACAAAATGATTGACTGAGCTTAATCCACGCATAACAAGGTCTTCCTGGCACAAATAACATTCTTCAATATCGTACAAAGGCAACACCTTAAAAGTAGCGATATAGTTTCTGGAGAGAATTCTGTCAGGCTGCTGATCTGGTAATAGTTGAAACACACCGTCAGAAATAAAAAATACACCTATCTTTTCTGTTAATGCCGAAGTTGCCAGCAATGCATCTAGACCTTCTCTACCCCCTGCATCACCATGAGGCGCTTTAGTGAAGACAAAAGCGATTTTTTTCATTTTTGCCTCTCAGAATTGCACCACACGGTCGCAAGTTAGCATAGCTTCAGCCAGTGTTCCCAATCCGCTTAATTCAAACCCTTCAGCCAAGTTTGCTACCGGTAAGTTCAACTCACTTGCCTGCTGAACATCAAGAACACCACGGCGAAGGGCAGCGGCAATACAAATGTGCATGCTAAACCGGTGCTCCGTTGCCATCATCTGCCATGCGCTAACCAAGTTAAACTCATCACTGGCTGGTGCAGTCAACTGATTGCCGTTATAAACCCCTTCCCGATAAAAAAATACAGTATTAAGTTTATGCCCCATCGAAATCAAAGCTTGGGCGAATTGGTAAGCACTGCTGGCTTGTTGGGTGCCATATGCAGGCCCCGTAACCAGCAGACAATAAGACAGCGAAGACATTACCGCTCAGGCCCTAAACATTCACCATTTTTAAACTGACGAATATAGAGATAAACAGTATGTTTAGAAATATTTAAACGCTCAGCAACCTGATTGATTGCATCTTTAATATCAAAAATACCTTTCTCATAGAGATTCAGAACCACCTGTCTGTTCTTGGCATTATTGGATACACTGCGATCAATATTAACTTCTTCGATAGTATACTCCAGCGTTTGCGCAACCAAATCATCCACGGATGAGGCAAAATTTACATTTGGTGCGACATCATGTGTTTCCTCTGGAATAAATGTCTGAATAATTTCAGAGAAAGGGACATCAAGATTCATATTAATGCACAAAAGGCCGATCACTCGGCGATTCCGGTTGCGGATCGCAATCGTGACTGACTTCATCAATGAACCGCTTTTCGCTCGGGTAAAATAGGCTTTGGATGCACTACAATCTTCGTCTGTAATGTCATGTAACATACGCAGCGCAAGATCAGTGATAGGTGAACCTATTTTACGACCTGTATGTTCTCCGTTGGCTATTCTGACGGCTGAACATTTCAGATCTTCCAATGAATGAAGGACAATCTCACAATGCCCACCAATTAGCATAGCCAAGCCATCAACTGCGGCTTCATAAGACTTTAAAATTTCGTGGTCCGTTTCAGTAAACGGTTGGTTTTCCAGTAAATCGACATCACTGATATCACCAGATAATAACGGGTTAGACATTAAATACACCATCCTTCAATCGCAGACAACGTCTTGCTAAAAACACAACGTGATAAACCTATAAAGATTTCTTGTGAAAATTCAATTATTGCAGCTTAACAGAGATCCTAATCAAAGATCTTTGCATTCACATGAAATATTGACGTTAAAACCACATGACATCATCGTCAAGCCATTGCTACTCAGACATTTGGTCTCTATCACAGCTTTCAGTAACAAAAAACCGTTGACAGAATCTCTACCAACGGTTTTATCCGTATTCATCAAAGATATTTAGCGAATATACCCGTTATCTTTCAAGTTGCCTCTTTGTTGGCTGCACCCGCTCACCCCGATCACATAGTTAGCTATGCTCCCGGGGATTCTCTCCTTTGCCGTCGCGATGCATCTTGAAATCTATAGGGTATAGCTTACTTAGCTTTGGTCTCCGCTTTAACATCCAGCAACTCAATATCAAATACTAGTGTCGAATTTGCAGGAATACCTGGCAGGTCCGCTTTACCATAGGCCAGCTCTGGTGGAATAACCAGTTTAATTTTTCCACCTTTTTTCACATTCTGTAAACCTTCTGTCCAACCTGGGATAACGCTATCCAGGCGAATAGAAAGGGGTTCATTACGTTTATAGGAGCTATCGAACTCTTTACCGTCAATCAATGTCCCCCGGTAGTTCACAACTACCGTGTCGCTTGCCACAGGCTTCTTACCGCTGCCTTCCTTCTCTATTTTATATAAAAGGCCGGTTTTACTCTTAATGACCCCCTTTTCCTTAGCAAATTCTTCACGATATTTAACGCCTTTAGCTTCATTCTCTTTGGCTTCTTTTTCCATCTTAGCTTCAGCGGCAGATTTCACTTTACCTTCAAATGCACGCAGCGTATTTTCAATTTCGCTGTCAGTCAGTTTGCTCTTGTTATTAAAAGCATCCTGCACACCCGATAACAATTGATCTTTATCCAATGGGATACCCAGAGATTTCTGTTCTTTCAGGGTGTTTTGCATATAACGCCCTAAAGATGCGCCCAGAGCATAAGCATTTTGCTGATCTTCTGTTTTAAATGCGCTGTTCAATTCTGTGCTACTCTGACTATCTGCTTTAGCCGCCAGCACCTGAGGGGCACTGAAAGCCATCGCTAATGTGGTAGCAAGCAGGGTAATTTTAAACAATGATTTCATCTGTTTCTCCAATAGCTTTGGGGGATTTTACCGTCAGCAAAAGTTATGCAACCAAGTCACTATAACCGTCTACAGGAGCACAATACAATATTTGCCGTTTTTTAGTGCCCCAAGCTTATTAGGACAACATGAATGACAAGAGGTTTCATAACAACCGCATTTCACAGAATATTCTGGGCATAGTAGGCTACTCTTAATTAATATGAGGCATCTAACACGGGCAATACAGGACCTGAAACGGGAGAAAATCATGGATCTGTCAGAATTTGAGCAACGGCTTGAGCGTTTGGAAAGTCGAATTGTCTTTCAAGAAAGAACTATCGAAGAATTAAATCAGGTAGTGACTGAACAGCAAATGGAGATCACTAAATTAAGAGATCATTTGCGGTTGATGACAGAACGATTGAAAGCCACTCAACCCTCAATGATCGCTTCACAATCTGAGGAAACACCTCCTCCTCATTACTAGGAAAGGCATTAAACTACAATAAATTAGGGCAAGCGCTGAAACCAACTATCCCAAACTTGCCCCGCTTTTTTTAAATATTAAAAGTCCACTATCCGCTTTAGCTTATCAGTGGCAACCGCCGCCACCGCAGCATCCGTGTCCTTCATTATGATGATGACCGTCGTCATCGCCGTGACCACCGCAGCACCCCTCACCATGTTCGTGACCATGAGCACCATGAACATGACCATGAGCCAGTTCTTCTTCAGTCGCTTCACGGATGGCAATAACTTCAACATTAAATTTTAGATTCTGACCAGCCAGCATATGGTTACCATCAACCACAACATGCTCATCTTCAACTGCTGTAATTTCTACGGGTACTGGCCCCATATCGGTATCAGCCAGGAAACGCATGCCAACTTCCAGTTCATCAACACCAACAAAGACATCTTTTGGCACACGCTGAACCAGATTGTCATCATACTGACCATAGGCATCATCAGCCTGTACGCTGACATCAAAACTCTCACCCACCTCACGGCCTTCTAGCGCCTTTTCCAAACCGCTAATCAATGAACCACGGCCATGCAGATAGTCCAACGGCGCACTCGCCGGTGACTCATCAACTAAAACACCATCTTCTGTTCTTACTTGATAAGCCAAGCTGACTACCAAATCTTTTGCTACTTTCATGACATCTCCTACCCGTGGGTCTAAAAATTTTTACCGATTGTAGCGGAATTTTCAGTCTCTGTACTCACTCGCGCTAATATTCACATAATTATTGTGGGGTAAAAATACCAATAACCTGCTCCTGCTTTCTGACATGAGAGGTCACTTTCTCATCAGTCTGGCGTTGTTGGTGACCACAATGGACACATTCCACCACATCCACCTGATCTTCTTGCCACATTGCCAGCGTGTCCTGAGAGTGACATTCTGGGCAGACAGCACCGGCAATAAATCTCTTACGGCTTACTGACATGATTTGCTCCGCTATTATTCATGTATTCATGCTCATTCCAACCATCCGGTTGGCGACGTTCATTCAGCATTTCCCGTTCGAATAGCTCTTCCAGTTCCCGTCGCGCCTCTTTTATACGAGATATGTGAGCCACATCACCCTGTAGCTGCGGCATAAGTTCTCTTAGCATCCGCATATCTAACCGCTGGAAATGTTGTTTTGCTCGATTAGCTTTATGCGGATGCATTCCCAATTCGACTAAGGTTTTACGCCCCAGATCCAAGGCACTGGAGAAAGTTTCACGGGTGAAATTTTCTATTCCATTTTGTAGCAGTTCATGCGCTTCCAGGCGTCCTCTGGCTCGCGCCATAATATGCAGATTAGGGAAATGTTTCTGGCATAAATGAACGATCATCATGGTATCTTCCGGCTCATTACAGGTGATGACTATCGCTTTGGCTTTCTCCGCGCCTGCCGAACGTAGCAGCTCCAATTCAGCCGCATCGCCATAATAAACTTTATAGCCATAACGCCGCATAGTACTCACAGCACTGACATCGCGTTCTAACACCGTTATACGGATTTTATTCACCATTAGAAGACGACCGATTACCTGTCCGAACCGGCCAAAACCCACTAAAATCACCTGCGGATCATCATTTTCTACAAAGGGCTGTTCATCTGTCTCATCTTTGGCATTATAACGGCGTGCCAGAATAGCATCTATCAATTGCATGACAAGCGGCGTTGTCATCATCGATATCGTCACCACGACCAGCAACAAAGCCATCTGCCCACTATTGAGCACATTCCGGCTCAGTGCAGCAGAAAACAGAACAAAGGCGAATTCTCCCCCCTGGCTGAGTACGCCAGAAAATTGCAAGCAGGATGCACCCCGTAAGCCAGCACTCATTGCGATAAGATACAAAACAATGCCTTTCACAATCACCAAAGCCAGCACACCAAGTAGTACTTCGGACATATGTATCAGTAATACCCCTAGATTCAGAGACATACCGACCGAAATAAAAAACAACCCCAACAGCAATCCTTTGAACGGTTCTATGGAGATTTCCAGTTCATGGCGGTATTCACTATCTGCCAGTAATACTCCGGCGATAAAGGTTCCGAGCGCCATAGAAAAACCGAGCGCTTCCATAAATAGCGCTGAGCTGAGTACCACCAGTAACGCCGCCGCAGTAAATAACTCACGTACTCCAGCTCTGACGACCAAACGAAACAACGGACGTAACAGATAACGGCCACCGAGCAACATGCCAGCAAAAGCAGCAATTTTTAACGCTATTCGATACCAGTCACCGGAGGCTGTTCCACCTGCCAACAACGGAATCAATGCCAAAGCCGGGATCACCGCCATATCTTGAAATAGCAAAACCGAGAAACCAAGCTGCCCGCCTTCATTGCGGTTCATGCCCTTCTCTTTCATGAGTTGCAGGGCCATTGCCGTTGAGGACATCGCCATACCGATACCACCAATAACCGCCGCTTGCCATGAAAAATCGGTCAGATATAACAACACAGCCAGCACACTCGCCGTGAAAATAACCTGAGCCGCACCGACACCAAAAATAGATCGTCTGAGTTGCCAGAGTTTAGCGGGGTTAAGTTCAAGGCCGATGATAAACATCAGAAAAACAATCCCTAACTCCGAGAAATGAAGAATATCATCAACATCCCTGATAAAACTCAACCCCCACGGACCCAAGACAATCCCTGCCAACAAATAACCTAATACTGCCCCAATCTTGCATTTCTGTGCGAGTGGCACTGCTACAACGGCAGCAAATAAAAACAATACACCGGCGCTCAATTGCGCTGAATGCTCCATAACTTATAGCCCTCCTAATGATAATGGCGATTTGAGCCACTCACGATAAGCATTAGCATGGATGGCAAGAAGCTCAGGTTTTCGACGGCGTGCCCAATAAATAATAATGGGTGATAACCAATGCATACGGCACATCGCCGCGGTGAGTTCAAAAGGACGAAGGATCTCTTCCATTGAATAGAGATTATACCCATCAGCCTGGAAAGTGCCTTCCGGCTCCCCAGTAGTAATCACTGAACGCCAATATTTTCCCTGTAATGCCAACCCGGTAATACCACTGGCAAACCCCCGAGTCAGCACACGATCCATCCACTCCTTTAATAAAGCTGGACAACTGTAGGTATACAGTGGGTGTTGAAAGACAATCACCTGATGCTCTCGAAGTAGCTGTTGCTCATGATGAACATCAATAAAAAAGTCTGGATAAGCTCCATATAAGTCGTGGACCGTAACATGCTCTAAACCCTGCACAGGTTGTAACAAAACACGATTTGCTACTGAATCCTGTGGCTCAGGATGGGCATACAGCAGCAGGACTTTAGGCGGCTGTAACATCGTTCCCTCCTCAAGAACGTGTCAGGACACGTATTTTCCGTTACCATGCATACGAAAGTTATAAAATAAGACGCTTACTATCTGTTATTACTAATTTAACATATTCTATACAAACGATACTTATGATTGTTTTCTCTTCATTACAAATTCGTCGCGGAACTCGTGTTCTGCTGGACAATGCCAGCGCCACTATCAATCCCGGGCAGAAAGTTGGTCTGGTAGGGAAAAATGGCTGTGGTAAATCTACCCTACTTGCACTATTAAAAAATGAGCTTCAGGCTGAAACAGGCACATTCACTTTTCCCAGTAACTGGGCACTTTCCTGGGTGAATCAGGAAACGCCGGCACTGGAAATACCCGCTCTGGAATATGTCATTGATGGTGATCGTGAATTCCGTCAACTGGAACAACAACTACGGATAGCCAATGAAAAAAATGACGGTAATCTGATTGCTCATCTGCATGGTCAATTAGACACGATTCAAGCCTGGACGATCCGTTCAAGAGCATCAAGTCTACTGCACGGTTTAGGTTTCTCTCAAGAGCAACTTGATCAACCTGTACGTGCATTTTCCGGTGGATGGCGCATGCGCCTCAATCTGGCTCAGGCACTACTCTGCCGTTCTGATTTGCTGTTGCTTGATGAACCCACTAACCATCTTGATCTGGATGCGGTTATCTGGTTGGAAAAATGGCTGAAAAGCTACCCTGGAACATTAATCCTTATCTCCCATGATCGGGATTTTCTCGACCCGATTGCCGATAAGATCCTCCATATAGAACAACAATCTCTGTTTGAGTACAGCGGCAACTACTCATCTTTCGAGCGCCAGCGCGCTACCAAACTGGCGCAACAACAGGCCCTTTATAAAAGTCAGCAAGAGAAAGTTGCCCATCTGCAAAGTTATATTGACCGTTTCCGTGCCAAGGCCAGCAAAGCCAAACAAGCTCAGAGCCGTATCAAGATGCTGGAGCGGATGGAATTAATCGCTCCTGCCCATGTTGATAACCCATTTCATTTCAGTTTCCGTAAACCGGAAAGTCTGCCAAACCCACTCCTGAAAATGGAAAAAGTAAGCGCAGGTTACGGCGAACGGACCGTTTTAAATTCCATCAAACTGAATCTGGTTCCCGGCTCCCGCATTGGCCTGCTTGGCCGTAATGGCGCGGGTAAATCCACGTTGATTAAACTATTGGCTGGCGAACTGCAATCTCAGAGTGGAACCGTAGAATTAGCTAAAGGGATCAAACTGGGGTATTTCGCCCAACATCAACTGGAATATTTACGTGCTGATGAATCACCATTACAGCATTTAGTCCGCATTGCGCCACAAGAAACAGAACAACAACTTAGAGATTATCTGGGCGGCTTTGGTTTCAAAGGCGATCAAGTGACTGACCCAAGTGGGCGTTTTTCCGGGGGAGAAAAAGCACGTTTAGTTTTGGCATTAATGGTCTGGCAACGCCCTAACCTCCTGTTACTTGATGAACCAACGAACCACCTCGACCTGGATATGCGTCAGGCACTGACAGAAGCTTTGATCGACTTTGACGGTGCATTGGTTGTGGTTTCTCACGACCGACATCTATTACGTTCAACAACAGATGAGTTGTATCTGGTTCATGATGGCCGGGTAGAATCGTTCAATGGCGATTTGGAAGATTATCAACAATGGCTGATAGATCAACAACGTCAACAAAATCAGCAAATACGTGAAAACAACGATAAGGAAAAAGAGACATCCAGCCAAAGTGCTCAGGAAAGAAAAGATCAAAAACGGCGTCAAGCTGACTTCCGTAACCAAACGCAGCCATTGCGTAAACAACTGACTAATCTTGAAAACCAGATGGAGAAACTGGGTGGCGAATTGGTTGTACTAGAAAATCAACTTTTAGACAGCGCTATCTATGATAGCAGCCGTAAAGTCGAATTAACTGAACATCTGCAAAAACAAAATCAGACCAAATCAAAACTGGAAGAAATTGAATTATCATGGATGGAAATTCAGGAACAACTTGAAAAAATAACGCAACAATTTGAAGGGTAAATGATTTTACAAATTATCATTCAATAAAAAAATAAAGCGGAAAGAAATAATCCGCTTTATTTTTCGATAACTAAATAAATTAAAAAGCAATTATAATAAATAAAAAAAATCAGTATCCTATGATATTCATCATTATCATCAGATGATATTTTTTTGTTGTAAAAGAAATAATTTCTCATATCACAACACATTTTATAGAAAGAAGGTACTAACTGAGTCCTTTTGAAGGAATTTCCCATATATTGGAGAACCGTTTTACATTGCTTGCTGTGTAAATAACAGTATGAGATATATTGCGGTGACCGAGATAATCCTGAATAAGGCGTGTATCTCTTCCCAAATCAGCAAGAGCATAGCCGCAGGCATGTCTTAACATATGTGGATGAGGTGAAATATCGACTAATGCTTGTCTACCATAACGTTTTAACAAACTATAAACCTGATAGCGTGAAATCGCACCTGATTTTTGTGATAAAAAAACCCACGATGTGTCTGATTCTCTCCAGCTCTTACGGATATTAATCCATTGATTTAACGCATTAAGTTCTTCTGGCACCAATGGATGTGTTGTTGATAGTCCCCCTTTTAATCGCCTTACGTGAATAATTCCCGAACTAAGATCAAGATCGGATAGTGTCAGATGACATAGCTCACTGACTCTAAACCCATGAATAAAACACATGAGTAACATGCAATAATCCCGCTCAGCATGACGCCCCTGACGTGCTTTTTCTAAAATCGCATCAATTTCATATCTGGTTAAGAACTTACGCTTCTTCATGAAAATAGTTCCTGTGAGATTTGGGCATATAGTTACTGATAGAGAATATTAATCCAAAGAACTATATCAATTAATAGAGATTTTATGGAATTACTACTCTAAAATTTCATTTATTTATCATAAGAAAGAAATAAATTTTTTTATATATAAATATAAAATCATATATATCATTGAACAGTGATTTTTTGACAGAAAATATCAGGATGTAGAATTTTTATTAAAAATTAAGAAACTATTTTACAACAAAAAATGTTGATATGAGATTTTAAGACCCTTTTTGCATTGGATATCTGGTGTAGGAGCTGAAGTTCCACACTGCTACTTTTGTATGGTTTTATCCTTAAGTTAAGGAATTAATTCACATGAAATTGAATACATTAGTTATGGCTCTCGGATTGGGTGTAACCCTAACAGCAGGTTCTGTCAATGCGCAGACCAAGCCGCCCGCCAGTACTAAAAATACTAACCAAGGCCAAGGAAAAGTGACTTTTGAAGGTTCTATTATTGATGCGCCTTGTTCCATCCACCCCGGTGATGACGATCAGACTGTGAAGCTTGGGCAGATTTCCAACAAAGCACTGGCAGGAGGTGGTAAGTCCACGCCGGTTCCTTTTAATATCCGTTTACTAGACTGTGATGCTAACGGCTTGGAAAAGAAGATTGTAACGGCGACTTTCTCTGGGACACCATCTTCTGTGAATAAGGACCTATTGGCAATTGTTGGTTCGGCCTCTGGTGCGGCTATTGGTATCACCAACGATAACGCCAAACTTATCAAACTGGGACAACAGAGTTCACCCACAATCATCACCGATGGTTCCGATTCGACCATGCACTTCGCTGCTTTCTTACAAGGTGACGGGGCTTCTGCGACTATTGTTCCTGGTGATTTCACCGCTGTGGCTAACTTCACTCTGGCTTACCAATAAAGGTGGTGAAAGAAGCCTTTCTGTGCGTTGGAAAGTCTATCTGTTTCTCTTTCCCGCTGTGGCCTAGCCTTCAGGCTGACAGGGGAAACAGCGGGAAAGAGGGGTCCCTACAAGATTAGGGAAATGAATTTGCCGGTAAACCGAATTTTGGGGAGCGAGATGACTCTTCTTAGCCATCCAACCTGTTCTAAGATGTTGCCTTCCCTGCTGACGTTGTTAGTGCTAGCCAGTCTGATATTGTCATTTATGACAATGGCTATCAGCCAAGAGCATGGCCGCGTCAACATGCAAGGCTCCATCATTGATACACCGTGTACAATTGCTTTGGGCAATCAAGATCAGACCATCGACATATCATCTATTTTGGTCGGACAAATTATCCGCGGTGGTCACGAGCCGGTACGGCTTTTAAGTATACAGTTGATTAATTGTCTGTTGACTCCCGTATTACTGAATCGCCTGAGCAGGTCACACTTTCGAGTGACTTTTGATGGTACGGCTGCTCGTAACGACTTGTTTAGCATGAATGGTGAAGCGAGTGGTGTGGGATTACAGATATCGGACAGTACAGGAGCGGTAGTCGTGCCGGGCAAACCAATGCCTGTAGAGGATCTGCAAATAAGCTCAATGCGGCTGGATTATACTTTACGTCTAGTAACAGCTCACCAAGTGTTACGCGCCGAGGCCCTCCACACCATGATACGTTTCAAACTGGATTATTTCTGATGAAAGGACCCGCCATGCCATCGCTACTTTGTGGAGCGAGGGATAGCTCGGTGGCACTGTGTATCTTGTTGGCTCTTTGTGGCATGCAGGTGGTCAAGGCTGCCGATAGGGTGGAATTCAACACGGATGTTCTTGATGTCAAGGATCGGGCGCGTATTGACTTAAGTCAGTTTTCCCAGGCTGGCTACATTATGCAAGGTAGCTACCAGATGGTATTACGCTTGAATAAAAACGAATTGCCCGAGCAGACGGTACAGTTCATTGCTCCTGATCATGATCCGAAAGGCAGTGAAGCGTGCCTGACGCTAAAGATGGTTGATCAACTGGGACTTAAAGCGGATGCAGTCCGTCAGCTTACTTGGTGGCATAACGGCCAGTGCCTAGAAATAGCTTCTCTGAAAGGTATGGAAGTTCGAGGTGACTTGGGCGCTGGGGCACTATACATCAGCATGCCGCAGGCTTACTTAGAATATACCGTGGAAAACTGGGATCCGCCGTCACGTTGGGACAATGGGATCTCCGGTATGTTATTTGACTACAGCGTCAATGCACAAGTGACAAATCAGTCAGGTGCAGGCAGCCAAGCGCAATCTTTGAGCGGTAACGGAACAGTTGGGGCCAACTTGGGACCTTGGCGTCTGCGGGCCGATTGGCAGGTGCAGTACAGCCATACGACGGGGCAGGTAGGAAGCGCCCAGCAAAGCTGGGAGTGGGGCCGCTACTATGCCTACCGTGTGATAGCCGCTCTGCGTGCCAAACTGACGTTGGCGGAAGACTACCTCAACTCTGGGATGTTTGACAGTTTTCGTTACATCGGAGCCAGTCTGATATCGGACGACAACATGCTGCCACCGAACCTGCGTGGTTATGCGCCGGAAGTGACTGGAGTGGCGAAAACCAATGCCAAGGTGACCATCAGTCAGCAAGGGCGTGTGATTTATGAAACTCAGGCAGCAGCAGGTCCTTTCAGTATTCAGGATCTGAATACTGCGGTGAATGGCAAGCTGGATGTGAAGGTACAGGAGCAGGATGGCAGCGTACAGACCTTCCAGGTGAATACCGCTAATGTACCCTATCTGACACGTCCAGGTATGGTTCGTTACAAGATTGCCGCCGGTAAACCATCAGACATTAAGCATCGCAGTAAGGGGCCGGGCTTTGCAACTGGAGAATTCTCTTGGGGGGTGAACAACGGTTGGTCGCTGTACGGAGGAGCTTTGCTGGCCAGGGGCTATAACGCTCTGGCTATCGGTATCGGCCGTGACTTGCTCGCGTTTGGTGCATTGTCATTTGATGTGACGCAGTCGCGAGCTCAGTTTCTGCATGATGACACCAAACAAGGAGGCTCGTATCGGGTTAGCTATTCTAAACGCTTTGATGAATACGATAGCCAGATAACATTTGCAGGTTACCGTTTCTCAGAACGTAACTTCATGAGCATGTCGCAGTATTTAGAGGCGCGTTATTACGGTGTCAATAATGGAAGAGGTAAAGAGTTCTATACCATTACGTTTAACAAACAGTTTAAGGAAATGGGGCTTAGTGTTTATCTGAACTACGGCCATCAGACCTACTGGGACCGTCCGAACAACGATACTTATAACCTGTCACTATCGCGTTATTTCGACATCGGACGTTTTAAAAACATTAGCCTGAGCCTAACGGCATATCGGACTCAATACAACGACACTAATGATGACGGTTTGTATCTGAGTATGGCTGTACCGTGGGGTGAAAATAGCACAATAACCTATGACGGTCAGCTTAGCCGTAATAGCAGTAATACTGTGGGTTACTATGACCGTATCGATGACAACAATGCATATCGGATTAATGTTGGTAACGGTCAAGGCGGACGTAGTATTGGTAGTGGTTATTTCACCCATGAGGGGGATATAGCTAAGTTGACAGCGAATGCCAATTTCCGTGGAAGTGAATATAGCGCTATGGGGCTGTCACTTCAGGGGGGAATAACGGCGACGGTGGATGGGGCAGCGCTACACCGTATCAACATGATAGGGGGAACACGCATGATGATCGATGCTGATGGGATTGGTGGTGTACCAATACGCGGTTATGGCAGTGTGACCCATACCAACGTTTTTGGTAAAGCGGTGGTGAGTGATATCAACAGTTACTACCGCAGCAGCGTTAATGTGGACGTGAACCAACTGGCGGATAACGTGGATGCCACTCGCTCGGTGGTACAAGGCACGCTAACGGAAGGCGCTATTGGTTATCGCAAGTTTGGGATGATCGCCGGCGAGAAGGCAATGGCCATTATTAAGTTGACAGACGGTACGGTTCCTCCATTTGGCGCTGTCGTGATGAACGAACGTGAAGTGCAAACTGGCATCGTGAATGATGAAGGAAGTGTGTGGTTAACCGGCATTAATCCTGGCGAGAACATGAGTGTGCATTGGAATGGTCGCATACAGTGTCTCATCACATTGCCGAAATCTCTTCTCGCCAACTTGATGAATAATCTGTTGTTACCTTGTCGGCATGTTAAAGGGATTGGTGGTTCTTTCCAGAAGATTAATAAAAGTGTGGAGTGAATCAGTGGAAATGTTGCCTAAAGATAAGTACAACCGCATGAGTATGACAATGAAAAAAAACATAGCAGCTTCTGCTGTCATGTTAGCAGGTATTCTGGCTATTCAGCAGGCTAATGCAGCTATTGCCCTCGATCGCACCCGCGCGGTGTTTAATGGGGAAGATAGATCAATGAGCCTTAGTATCAGTAACCAGAATAAAGAGTTGCCCTATCTTGCACAGGCTTGGATTGAGGACGAACATGGCAACAAGATTAACAATCCACTGACTGCGCTACCGCCACTTCAGAGAGTAGAGCCAGGAGCCAAAAGCCAAGTGAAGTTGCAAGTCACTCAGGGCATCAACATGTTGTCTCAGGATAAAGAGACGCTGTTCTATTTCAACCTCCGGGAAATTCCGCCGAAGTCCAACAAACCCAACACATTGCAGATTGCGCTGCAAACACGTATCAAACTGTTTTATCGGCCAAAGGCTATTACTGCTGGCCGAACAGACCACGAAAATCCTTATCAGGAGAAATTGACGATGACTCGACAAGGGGATCACTATGTGGTTAACAATCCGACGCCGTACTACGTGACCATTGCATCAGCGTCATCCAGCCTAAACGGGGCAGCGGTATCCGGTTTTAATCCGATGATGATCCCACCAAAAGGCAGTGCTGTGTTGGGTGGCAGTGCGTCAGCAATGGGTAACAGTCCTGTACTGATTTTCATCAATGATTTCGGTGGTCGGCCAAAATTAGTGTTTGGTTGTAGTGGTGGCACTTGTACCGTGAAAAGTAGTAAAGCCGGTTGAGATGTTTGCTGAAATTGGGATAACTTAGTAAAGGAGACATGTATGAACACCATCCTAAAGCCAGATCGAGATGGACTGATACCGTCCTTGTGTCGGTGTAACCGATTACATGTTCTTATAGCGTTGTTGTTCTTGCTTTCGATAAGCTCAGAGTGTGATGCGAAGGATAAATTTGAATCCATTGTTCGTATAAAAGTTAATGTACTTAGAGAAGCTTGCGGTATCCAGCCTGGAGATGATGCAATTACCGTGGACTTCGATACAGTGTTCGGAAAACACCTTTATCAAAATGAACGTAGTCATAGTAAAACGTTTTCAATTCACCTCATAAACTGTGATGTGACAAGAGCTCGGGAGGTGAATATAAAATTTCTAGGTAAGGAAAATAATGAGCTTCCTGGGTTTTTGGCTTTTCAACCGGGAAGTCAAGCATCAGGGGCAGCGGTTGGAATAGAATCTCTGGCTGGAGAACCTATTTCGATAAACAAGACTGTTAAAAAATACAGTTTAAATAATGGCAATGCCACGCTGGACTTTAAAGCCTATGTGCAAGGGGAACCTTCTGCTATCAAAAATCACTCAATAGTATTTGGTAAGTTCTCGGCTATTTCGACGTTTATGTTGGACTATGAGTGAAATGGAGGGAATATGAGGGGCTTTTTCTATCTTGTTTTTTTCATGACATTGGCTGGTGTTCCATTTATAGAGGTAAATGCAGGAGCCTTTGTTACGCCTATTGATATGTACCAAAGCGGTTCAGACACTCGTGTAGTTCTACAAGTAGTTGACTGGACGGAAAATGATACCGACCGAAACCCATGTTACGAATCTGTGTTTTGTTATGTTGGTCCAGATGTGAAATATCGCATTGCCCCTGTAAACCCGGGGATGTATGGTAGCTGTGTACTGGATAATCATTGTCTTAGAATCTCTCAATTTAAGACTAGGAAGGAGGTAGCCAGGGAGTACAAAAAAGCATTTCCGTTGCCATATCGAGCAGAGTTCCTTTTGCGATCCCCTGAGGCAGATTGTATAGGATTGTTTTATATTCTACACCAACCTGATCCACATCGTTCAGATGCACAGCAGTGGCCTGGTAGTGTTTGTGGCAAGGTGCCGTCAGTCAAGCAATCTTGCAGTCTTTATTTGCCATCTGTTATTGATCATGGTGATTTGGGGCAAGAAAATCTCAACGGGAATAAGAAAACAATAACAGGAAATGTGCAGTGCACATTGCCAGCTAACCTGACTTTATATACAAAATCCTCAACAGGTGAAAAGTTTATTTATTTAAATCCTGAAAAAACACTTTACTCCGATGTGGATATCAATGGCTCAAATGCTTGGAATGGTGTTCCAATAACGGTAAGTGGAAATAATCTCTATTCATTTTCTTTTTCATCCAAACTTCAATCATTGGGTAAAGTTGATGCAGGTGCCTATTCGGGAGATGTTATTGTGATTATGGCTTTTAATTAGTTTTGATGATAATGATGCTGGGGAGTAATAAGGTGAATAACGTGTTTGTTCTTAAACATATATGTGTGATGTTGCAGGTTCGGAAAATAACAAGGCACTGCATTGTATCTTATGGTTGTTATTTCTACCTACTATTAGCAGCCGCATTCCTTTTAACAGGATGTGCTCAAGAGCTCACACCAAAGAGAGTTCCGACATCAAGTAAAATAAAAGTATCGTCAATCGCTAAGACATTGGTTCATTCTTCATTACCCCCTGAATCTGGAAGCGGTGATTGTCGTTTTGCCGGAACTATGCAGCCCTCTGCTGACAGCAATTCCGGCAAACTGGCACAATGTACTCGCGAGTTGGAGGCATTGAAGCAGTTCAGCGGCGCTAAATACACACGCTACAAAGCCGAGTTTGATCGCATTGCCCGTACGGGTAGTCAATATTTGGCGGTAGCTAACGGGATCAGTCAGGATATCAATGACTTAGTACGTCCTAAGTATCAGTATGCCCTTACCAGTTTGTGTTATCGTATAAAGAACGACTTATCATTGGCACTAATTAATCAGGTAGAGGCACAATGAATTGTATACGAATGCATCTTCGTCGCTGTACTTGGTTGTTAATTGGTTTTTTGGGAACGATTGATATTGTGAGTGCGGCAGAAAGTGGAAACTATACCCCTCCTGGCGACGCGTTCTCGGTGGATAGCTTGATGGAAAGCGCCAGTAATTCTGATTATGGTCTGAGTACACTAATGGCGCAACAGTCCAAATCGGGTGAGACATCTTCAAACAGAAGTGCATCAAAACATACAGTTGGAACATCCATTCTTGTTGGTATGGGGGCCTCGTCCGGTGGTAGCGAAGCAGCAGCCCGTAAAGTATTGCGTGCAGAGAATCGTAAGCTTAAGGCTCAGATGGAAAAGCTGAACCTTAAGCTTACGACGTTGACAGCAAAGTTAGCCGCTCAATCTCAGACTGACGCTAACCGTGCCACTGAGGATGCTTTGCGCCAAGCTCAGCAGGTTACCTCACTTAAGAGACAACTTACCGATAGTATCGCAGAGTTGAAGTCTTCCCAGACTGAACTAGAGAAGAGCCGTAAGCAGCTATCTGACCACCAATCAGTCAGGGTAGAAGTGCAGAAGCAGAAGGATACGTTACAAAAACAGTTAAGTGACCACCAGACCCTGCTGACGGCTACGCAGCATCAGTTCAAAGAAGCACAAACGCAGTTAGAGGCCGTGCGTAAACAGTTCAGAGAAGCTAACATTGCCCGAATGCAGTTAGAGACGGCATTGGTTTCTACTCGTTATCAACTAGTGCAAGCTAATGATCGAGCGGTAAAAGCCAGTAAATCCGTGCGTGTACCGCTCGATAGCGATAACCGTAAGCGTGACTATGTAGTGGGCCAAGCGATGGCTTCGGGGCTAAAAGAGACACTGGTCAGTTATGCAGACAGTGGGTTGTCTCTAGATCCTGTTCGAGTGACTGCCGGATTAACTGATGGATTACGCAATCGCATGCAGCTTAAACGCAGTGATATGGATAAATATTACCTGACCTTTGCGGAGCAATTACAAAAACAGGTAAATGCCAAGGTTAAGATGGGAGAAGCTCTGATTGCGAAGAAAACTGCCGGACGCAAGCCAGCAAAGAAAGTCAATGGCTTGGTGTACTTTGTGGTCAAGAAAGGTCACCCTATTAAGGATCAGGATGCACCGGTTTCGCTGGCTTTGTCTGAGCAGATTGTTGATGGCGCCACTTTAAGCACTATTCCGACACTGACACTTACCGCTGACGATGATATACCAGCCGTAGTGCGTGAGGCGCTTCCATTGTTGGGTGAAGAGGCAGAAGTTGATGCCTACGCTTTAGCTAAGGTCGTGTATGGCAACTTGCCGATGCCGAAAGGAGTAACCCCGTTTACGGTCTTGGTCTATCACCTCAAGGGGATTAAACCTCAGTAAAAATAAACTATTTTGACATCCTTATATCTTGGATTTACCCATGGCATCATCAATTTCATATTCACCTGATTTATCCCCCCATAATAATGATAGATTTATCAGACATAACAAAATTATTCTTATTTAACCAGAGGTTAGATAATCAATAACAACATTCCCCCCTTCTACATTGCGATATTTTTACATATACTAGGAGATAATCCCTATTAATAACTTCTAATTCTTTCAAACCAATTATACCATTGGAGAATTGATAAAATATTATTGATTATAACCTATAAAATACTTACTATTAATAGTAATATTTAAATAACCAACTATGATATCTGATTTATTCCTCCCGTCTATATAATAACATTAAATTAGCAATGGTTTATTTTACATTAAAAATACCAAGCTATGATCCCTCATTCATACATTATCAATCAGAGAAGATAATAACTCCGCTTCATTTATCAATTCATAATCGATAACTGGACTCCATAAGATACCAAAATCAATCTCCATATCGGTTTTTAACACTTCTAATAAATCCAAATATTGTGATGGAATTGAGCGGATAACTTTTTCCGGCACTAAAGAAAAACCATTGCGTTTAATTATCAGCTCAATCATTACCATAATATCATTCGTTTTTAACATTAAATTCATACTATTATCATAAATAGAAAATGCGTTAATGCCATCAGTAAAATCAATTGGTATATCATTCTCATCCATGTCAATAAGCTGATACAACGATGCCATTTCAGCGCTTAATGCTGTAAAATGCCGAAACCAATCACTGCCTTTTTTAAAAAGGTAAACGAGTTTTTCAGTAAAAATCTTTCTAGGCATAAGTGATGAAGTTAATGGTAGAGGAACAATGGCGATATGTAATAAACCAGAGTTTAATAGATTCATTTGCTGCTCAAATGTCAAACCAGTAATTAGCACAAGCACGGCTTTTTCCTTCCTACCTAGAAAAATCCGCTCTTCCATTTTTCCAGAATCATAAATAGGAAAACAAGAGCTAACATAAAGGTAATGTGGCGCATCATCTTGCAAATCATGATTAACCTGAATCTGAAATTGCTCAAAATGACCCAGTAATTTCTGAGCATTCTCAAAAGTTTTTTGTCCAAAATCAGTCAACCGAGTACCACCTGGTCCTCTGGAAAACAAAAGAGCCCCAAATTCCGCTTCCAGTGCATTAACTTTCTTAGTCAGTGCAGGTTGAGAAATATGTAGTATTTGAGAAGCCTTATGATAATTAAGTGTTTCAGCTAACACGATAAAAGCTTTGAGATTACGTATATCCATATCTCCACCATTCAGGTTTATCTTTCATACTTTCTTACGTTATTATTTCAATAATAAACTAAATCATTTAGACTTAACTGAAATTAATTAAATAGAGATTAAACAACAATTATAAGATGATCAATTAATTTATTATAAAAATGTTGATATAATTTATTTTTACCATAATTCCTTTCTGCTCTCTAAGATAAGTGATTAAATAATTCATTTAAATTAAATGCGTTAGAAGATAATAAATTTCCCGATTTTTAGGTGTTTTCCCTATAGTAACTCCTATGCATTCTGCGGCATGTATTTGCTACTATATAGGATAGCGAAATATATCTGGAAAACATCATTTTTAAAATATAACTATTAACCCTCATTTTTAAATAAAAATTAGGACGACTATATTAGATTCATTTTTCGCCTCACCCTACCAATAAGACTAATATCAATCACATAACTTAATATCTTTTACATATTTATTCGGTGACATCCAAGATATCTTTTGGCATATCAAGTAATTCTCACTTCTCAGTTTATAATTCACATAAAAAGATATAGGAAAACTCACAAAAAACGCAACAATAGCTATCACACCAAGATATTTAACATAAGCATCATGATACCTTGGGACACGCTCTGTTAAATTTAAATAAATAGAACAAATCAAGAAATAAAAAACCAACGGGAAGAAAAAAACGCAATTATTATCCCATTGGAAAAAGAGATTATCTCAGCCATTGTAATCAATGAAAGTAGACTATCAACAGAAGCAAACATACCTAAAGATACCAAGGACAATACAAAAATCGCCAAAATAATATGAATTATTTTTCTTTTTTTATCCACGACTATATTTAGCATATCAATCACATAGTTTAATATCTTTCACATAAGTATTCGGCGACATCCAAGATATTCTTGGACACACCAAATAACCATCGCTTTTTAACTTATAATTCACATATAAAGATGTAAGAAAACTTAAAAAAAATGAAATAATGGCTATCGACCCAAAACAGTTAACAAAACCATCATGATGCTTTGGAGAACGACCAGTTATACTGACAAAAATAACTGCAACCATATAATATAAAACCAAAGGAGAAGAAAATAATATTATAACAACACCACCTGAAAATGTTATTTTATCATCCATTTCAATTAAAGAAATTATATTTCCCACTGTCAAGAAGAAAGTGGATAAAGCTAAAATAAAAATAGCAAGAGCACCGATAATATGTATAATCTTTCTCTTGTTTTCCATAACACCTCCAATCATGAATAAATTAAATTAAAGATATCAATCACATAGTTTAATATCTTTTACATAGGTATTTGGAGACATCCAGGATATTCTTGGACATATTAAATAACCATCACTTTTTAACTTATAATTCACATATAAAGATGTAGGGAAACCTAAAAAAAATGAAACAATAGCTATCGTCCCCAAATATTTGTTAAAACCATCATGATGCTTAGGATAACGACCAGTTATATTAACAAAAACAACAAAAATAACATAATAAAAAACCAAAGGAGAAGAAAAAAATATCATAAAAACACCACCTGAGAATATTATTTTTTCATCCATTTTAATTAAAAAAATTAAATTTTCTCCTGTTAAAAATAAAGTGAATGACGTTAGAATGAAAATAAAAAGAGCACAGATGATATGTATAGCCTTTTTTCTCATAATGCCCCCAATCATGAATAAATTAAATAAAAATATCAGTCACATAGCTTAATATCTTTTACATAGGTATTCGGCGACATCCAGGATATTCTTGAACATACTAAATAACCATCACTTTTTAACTTATAATTCACATATAAAGATGTAGGAAAACTTAAAAAAAATGAAATAATGGCTATCGAACCAAAATATTTATTAAAAATATCGTAACTCTTTGGATAACGACCAGTTATATTAATAAAGATAACCAAAATAATATAATATGAAATTAAAGGAAAAGAAAAAAAGAAAATGGAAACACCACCTGAAAATGTTATTTTCTCATCCATTAAAATTAACGAAAATAAATCTTCACTTACTATAAACATACAAAACGACATTAAAGCCAATGAAAAAATTGCGCAAATAATACGTATTATTTTATTATTTACCATATCTCCCCCAATTATGAAAAATTTGGTTAAGATCAGCTTCTGGAGCTCTTGGTTTTCTCTCCATTTCTTTTCTAATTAAATTAATAACAGTTTCGCTAATTTTAAACTTTTTATCCAAAGAATCAAGTGCATATGTCATTCCAAAACCTATACCAAACACAATACCAGCCACTGCAATTATGCTAGCACCAGCCAAAAACGTAGTTACTATCAAAGACCCAATAACCCAAGAAACAAAAGCTATTATTACTGTCTTAGCCAAATCTACCGCAATATTACCTAAGAAATCAACCAGAGTGTATTCATCCTTAAATATAAGCTCAACCGTTCGATAAGCTGCGGAAAAGAATATACTGAATTTCATTCCCTTAACTATGCCACTATTCAGTCCTTGCTGCCCAATCCCCATAGATATCACCTTCATGTTAGAAGCTTTATATCTTGAAGCAGTGATGATTTTCCTAACTCCCGCATAACCTGATATTTTGATATATCTATTCCCGTCTTTACCAACATACTCTGTCGCTTTAATCCCTAATTTCTTAAATTCTCCTATAACATTAAAAAGATCAAAAGAATCATGTATGTTACCTGCATATGGCGATATGGGATCGGTAATCTCAAATATTTTCTTTATAAATGGACTTTTGGGTTTTGGCGAATCAATATCTTCCAGAACATCTTTCGCTTCATCTAACGAGAGTAGCGCAATATAGGTTGTATTCTCCCTTAGCTGCTTTTCGAGACCAATAGCATCAAAGAATTCATGCTGAGGTTTTAATTGGTTAGTCCCAACATGACCTCTCAGGAAATCCCCCATACAGCCCTCCCAAGAGGGGTTGTACTTTTTATATGTCATTGTGAAGCCCTTTCCATATTCTTAAAATCATCGCATTAGTGTTTAACCGCCGGAGTTTCCAATTTGAGTGAAAGAACCCGGCCATCTGAAATCTTCATGTCGATCGCACAGGCTTGCGTTGACAGCAATAGGTTAAAACACTGCATCATCATCATTGCCAATTTTTCTTCTGGGATTAACGGACTATTCATTAATACGTCCGTGAGTTGTTGTAATAACTGTTCTCTATCTCTATCGTTCATACGGCTAACCCTATTAACAATTAAAAGCTCGGATGTAGCACTATATTACATAAAAAATAGCCATGTCGACTATATAATAGCAAAAAATTTCAAGCCCGTTTTTTTTATATCACTATTTTTTTATATCACTATTGCTATCCTTAAAGAAAAAAATTCAACATTGAACTATTAATTTCTTTATATTTTAGTGTTAAGGTCGTACTTTCACCGCCTAAACATACAGTCTTAGGTAATTCAATTAAAGAATTTGCATGGTAATTACTTATGTCACATATAATTTATTTATCTTTAGAGGGTAAGAAACAAGGTTTAATTTCTGCCGGTTGTTCAATGCTAGACTCTATAGGAAACCGATACCAAAAGGGGCACGAAGATCAAATACAGGTATTGAATTTAAATCACACGATAACTCGCGAAAAAAATGTCGCTCATCACCCGATACAATTTATCAAGCCAATAGATAAATCATCCCCGCTGTTAGCAGCCGCAATATCTTCAAACGAACTACTGAATGCGATTTTCTTCTTTTACAGAACAAATCTCGCTGGACAGTTAGAACTTTTCTATGAGGTCAAATTAATAGAAGCGAGTATTGTTGACATTTCTTGCGTCTACCCGAATTCAATAAACAATAATGAAATGATGCCATACGAAAAAGTCTTTCTCAAATATAGATCTATATCCTGGAATCATATAACCGCCGGCACATCTGCTTATAGTATATGGGATGATAGAGTTTATTGAAAATAAACCGAGTTAAGCATATACCCTATAGATTTCAAGATGCATCGCGACGGCAAGGGAGCGAGTCCCCGGGAGCATAGATAACTATGTGACCGGGGTGAGTAAGTGCAGCCAACAAAGAGGCAACTTGAAAGATGACGGATATATACAAATATATATGCTTAACTCTTACTAATACGCCAAAAAACAAAAATGGTAACAACAAAAATACCCAATAATGTCAATCGACCCCACATATCTGGAAAACAACCTGCGGCCATAGCCGACCAAGCTATAATCACCATAAAGGGAATTGTGTCCGACAAAAGATCTTTAATCCATATAAAAAAAGATCCTTGAACCATGCCTTACTAAAAACCCTTCTTTTTTCATTCATATTAATATCCTAATTCATTATTTCAATAAATTCAGAAACTATACCCTATAGATTTCAAGATGCATCGCGGCGGCAAGGGAGCGAATCCCCGGGAGCATAGATAACTATGTGACCGGGGTGAGTAAGCGCAGCCAACAAAGAGGCAACTTGAAAGATGACGGGTATATACCATCTTTCCCGATTTATAACCCTTTTTGCTCTACAACCTATAAAATGCATTCACAAAGCTATCGCTTTTATCGAAACACTGACCAAATTTGCTCTTTATGACAAAGAAGAGTAAATAACTATTTATCATTTCAAGAATATTCCATCAGAAAAACAATATGAAAATCAATCTCAACAATATAGTTACCGAAAGTCGCAATTCAGCTAGTGCCAACATTGATACTCTGCCAACCCTTGAAATGCTAAAACTGATTAACGATGAAGACAAAAAAGTCGCACTGGCTGTAGAGCAAACTTTGCCGAAAATCGCTGAAACGGTAGACAAAATTGTCGAAGCATTTCGTCAGGGAGGCCGTTTAATTTATATCGGGGCCGGTACATCGGGCCGGTTAGGGATTTTGGATGCCAGTGAGTGCCCACCCACTTATGGCGCCAAACCAGAACAAGTGGTTGGATTGATTGCCGGAGGACATCAGGCCATTCTACATGCGGTTGAGAATGCAGAAGATAACCAACAACTGGGCGCAAATGATCTTCAAGCGCTAAACTTTAACTCAAAAGATGTATTGGTTGGCATTGCCGCCAGCGGCCGTACACCTTATGTTTTGGGTGCAATGGCGTATGCGAAATCCGTTGGCGCCACCGTTGTCTGCATTAGTTGCAACCCGGAAAGCCCGATGACACAAGCAGCCGATATCGCCATTACACCGATAGTTGGGCCAGAAATCGTCACAGGTTCATCACGAATGAAAGCCGGTACAGCCCAAAAGCTAATTCTGAATATGCTGACCACCGGCGCCATGATCCGTACAGGTAAAGTTTATGGCAACCTGATGGTGGACGTAGAAGCGACGAATGCCAAACTGGTTGAAAGGCAGAAAAATATTGTTATGGCCGCCGCAGAATGTAACCGTGAACGAGCGGAGCAGGCACTGGCTGAATGTGATGGACATTGTAAAACCGCCATTGTGATGATTCTGGCGGGCGTCAATGCTCAACAAGCAAAGGCTTTACTGGAAAAACATCACGGTTTTATTCGACCGACGATCTCAGCCGTTCGGTAACCACTTCCTCTGCTGAGAAGGAGTAAGAAGATGGCTAAAATTAATCAGACAGTCATTGCCCAGATCCTTAAAGCTATCGGCAATGCAGATAATGTAGCGCAATGCGGCAACTGTATGACCCGTCTGCGATTGACATTGCATGATTATACGCAAGTGGATAAAACCAGGTTAAAACAGATCCCCAATGTGTTAGGTATTGTCGAAAGCGACGATCAGTTGCAGATTGTGCTTGGACCGGGAAAGACTCTAGCTGCGGCTGAAATAATGAATGAATTGCTAACTTCTTCTCCCCATACAGAACAATCAAAACCAAGCGGCACTGATTTAACCGATATTGCTTCTGCCAATAAAAAGCAACTTAAAGAGAAACAGGTGAGTGCTGTACACAAATTCCTGACCAAATTCGCTACCATTTTTACGCCATTGATCCCCGGTTTTATTGCCGTTGGTCTGCTTCTCGGCTTTGCTACTTTACTTGAACAGATAGCTATTCAGGGTGTTGAACACCCTAATACCATTTTGGTTGAAATCATCGGCTATATGAAAGTTTTCAGTAAAGGCATGTTCAGCTTTCTGAGTATTCTAATCGGTTATAACGCGCAAAAAGCATTTGGCGGCTCAGGAATAAATGGCGCCATTATTGCTTCGCTGTTTGTACTCAGTTATAACCCGGATGCCACCAGCGGTTTTTATTCCGGTATTGCTACTTTCTTTGGTTATAGCATCGATCCGCGCGGCAATATTATCGGCGTTCTTATCGCCGCTATTTTGGGAGCATGGGTAGAACGGCAAGTTCGTAAGATTATCCCGGATAACCTCGATATGATCCTCACTTCGGCTATTACTCTGCTAATCATGGGAGCCATTGCCTTTATCTTTATCATGCCGCTGGGGAGTTATCTGTTCAGCGGCATGTCATGGTTATTCCTTAACCTTAACGGCAATCCTTTTGGCACGGCGATATTGGCTGGGCTATTTTTACTCGCTGTTATGTTTGGTATTCACCAAGGGTTTGTTCCCGTCTATTTCGCACTAATGGAGGCACAAGGCTTTAATTCTCTGTTCCCAATTCTTGCAATGGCGGGCGGCGGACAGGTTGGTGCAGCGCTGGCACTGTATGTCAAAGCGAAAAAAGACTCTCTGCTGCGTACGCAAATAAAAGGCGCCATTATTCCAGGTCTGCTCGGTATTGGTGAACCTTTGATTTATGGGGTAACATTGCCGCGAATCAAGCCCTTTATTACCGCCTGTTTGGGCGGTGCCGCCGGCGGTTTCTTTATCGGTTTGGTCGCCTATTTGGGATTACCTGTTGGGTTGAATACGGTTTTTGGTCCATCTGGATTGGTAGCACTGCCACTGATGACCTCGAACAGCGGTATTTTTGTCGGAATGACAGTGTACACCGCCGGGCTAGTGGTTGCTTATATCAGTGGTTTTGTAATGACTTTGCTATTTGGCAGTAAAAATGTCGATTTAACCTGATGATGTACTATGTTGTGCCGGAGGTGCAACATGGATTATAGATATGACAGCCACACGTTATTTCAGATTGAATACTATTTGGTGTGGGTAACGAAATACAGATGCAAGGTGCTGACAGGAGAAGTCGCAAGCTGAGTACGTGAGTTAATACGTCAGACATGCGAATCCTTTGAAATCAGGATATTAAAGAAAGTTGCTACTTTAAGTAGGTGATTGTTTAGTTGATATCGGTTTCGCTAGCATACAGCATTGCTCGTTTTTCCAAGAAACCCCAAGATGATGGGGTTAAATATAACTATTTGCTGACATCTGTGCTATTTGCAATAGTGCCAGCAAAAGTCTTCCTTTCTCGTTGCAGCCACTCAGGCCAAGGTATGTCTCGCCCAGGATAAGCAGGGTGTGGTATGCACCAATGTTCTTGCACCCACTTACGAATGAAAGTTTCTATTTCATAAGCAAGTGCTGAATTCAGGATATTAATATGTAACCAGTAGTAAATAGCTACATCATATCCCTCAAAAAGTGAGGGGAATATATATACACACCCAAGGCAATGAGATTCCGAAGGATCAAGAATAATATAAGAGAAGCCAATTCGTTGTTGGAAATCGCTATAATCTTCTTCGATATAACGCAAGTTATCTTCCCAACTTTTGATATCATCTGCCAGTCGTCAGAAAAGATATCTTTTAAAATCGGTCGGCTCTTCATTACGGCTTCATAGTCGATATTGGCGTATTTCGGGCTTAATGGCCGTAAAATAAAGCCATTGCCATATACCAATAATGGCACATCAAATTCGTTTGGTACTATTTTATTATATACGTTCATTATCTTTTTCTTTTGAATATCACATGGTGAAACTGGGTATCTTGCTTTGGTGAAAACATTTCAATGTTGGAGTTAACGTAATTACGCTAACAAAGCATCATACACTGAACCTTAAGTATTAAGCCTCTCGAAAATACCCTCCAACCCATTATTTTTATTGGATTTTCCTTGGGGCAACTTCAACGCATTTTTGGCGAGATATTTCAGGGCCCAATCCAGATGGGATTCTATTTCCGACCCGGCATGATGAATAATCGCGCCCAATATCGGCAATAACCAGACATCAACATTTTTGGCGGCCTTGAGAAAGGAAACTGAAGGCAAAAACCGCCTCGCCAGACTGCGCCGGACTATCAACGCCAGCAGACTTGCCCAGATGAGCCCTTCCGCTATCGCTTTCTGGCCGGTCGCAAAACCTGTCCAGTTGGTGTGGGATTTTAGTTCCTTAAACAGCAGTTCGACCTGCCAGCGACAGCGATAGACCGCCATGATGTCATCGGCGGTAAAGTGGGAGGGCGGCAGATTGGTGAGCCAAAAACAAAAGCGTTTTTCCTCCGCAAACCAACGCCGGATGACCCGAAATTCGAATCGGCCACGCCGACAGGTGAAATCCAGCACTTCAGCACGGTTGTTTTTGCGACTAATCTCCCGGAGTTTTTTGCCCGCCAGTGTCGGTAATTGTCGTCCCTGTCCATTTCGGGCGCTGACAATCAGGGGATTAAGCGATTGGCTTCCCCGCACGATAAATGCCCCCCCGGACAGGGAAAGTTGTTCGAAATACCCGAAATCCACGTAACCGGCATCCGCCAGCAGCAATTTATTGCGTAAGGTGTGAGGGGCAGGCAGATAAGCCCGCTCGGATGCCGTGTCTGCGGTCACCGTCATGGCGATGGGCTGAACAAAGACAGGGTCATATGGCACTCAACCGCCGCCTTCAGGGGACTGAAACGACAGGGAAAAACCCCGGCTAACTCGGGATGAACGTTGAATGAGCTGCCATCCTGCAAGAGGATATCGTCAAACTGGCCGAATTTTTTGGGTAAGGGGGGCAGAGCTTTTTCAGTCAACTGAGCCATGGCGAACGTTACCAGTGTCTTCATAAAATCGGCGAAGGCGCTTTTACGCAACTGATTATGGAAGGGTTTATAGGCGACAGTGTGTTTTTCACTCAGACACATGCCGTTAAATTGCCGGTGCAGGTCAGCGATGGAGGTGCAGTTTCCTTTACTCAGTGCGGCAATCAGACTGAGAACCAGAGACTGTGGCCCAATATTTCTGAGTCGTTCCATAAAGCCACATCGGCGGGCGGTTTTTTCAAGAAAAACGTCACTGAAGAATTGCATTAACTGAAGTTTTGTGGGGATAATTGTCATCGGCTTTATTCTCTGATCTCGGTATTTTGTTTGGCGACAATTATCAGATCATAAATAAAGCCTTTTTTCTAGCTAAAATAACCGGTTGGCGCTAAAGATCCTGTTTATGAACAAAGCATACTTTGCAGATAGATATGTTTAGCTGGTTACTGCCCTCGGTATATACGCAAATAAATGCAGAACCATCATCAGGAGGATAAGTGCCGAAACCCAACGTTTTACCACATTTATCACATAGACAGATCTTACTATACATAACTTGCCCTCCTAAGTATTAGGTACATCCAGTCCAGTCAATCCGAAAGCTGCCCCCTGATGAGCATTAATTAACCTGAACTCTGCTTAAGAAAGGAAAGAAAAAAGGAACTAAGAGCCTGAGGCACGATCAAAGTTTTTGTATAGAAAACAAAATCGTGGAGATCCTCAGGCATGTTTAATTTAGAAGAACTTTACTGCTGTGTCGATGACTTTTGCCAAAAATTTATTCCTCTCTGGCATCAACAGTTAATTGAAAATGGTTTGTTCAAACGTCGCCGCGAAGCTTCCCTTTCTCTCAGTGAAGTGATGACGCTCCTCATTTTATTCCACATGAGCCGTTATCGTGATTTTAAAACGTTTTATATTCAGCATATTAAACACTATCTTCAGGCCGATTTTCCCCGGTTGGTCAGCTACACCCGGATGTTAACCTTAAAGCAAAGGGAGTTCATTCCTCTCTGTGCTTTTCTTTCGTCACGCAAGGCTGAAACCCAGAGGAGCGCTTTTATTGATTCAACTAAAATTGCCGTTTGTCACAACCTCCGTATTCTCCGTCATCGCGTATTTCAGGGCGTCGCACAGCGAGGGAAAACCCGTACCGGCTGGTTTTATGGCTTTAAACTTCATCTGGTTATTAATGATTGTGGTGAACTTTTGGCGGTTAAGTTGACCTCAGGAAATAAAGATGATCGTCATCCCGTCAAAGCGCGGGTACAAAGGTTAACAGGGTGTTTGTGGCGATAAAGGGTATTTGTCACAGGCCTTGTGCGATGAACTGGAAGCAGAAGGAATAACGTTAATCACTCATGTCCGTAGTAACATGAAGGCAAAAGCGTTATCTCTCTGGGATAAGCTGATGTTAAGAAGGCGATTTTTGATAGAAACGGTCGTGGATCAGCTCAAAAATATTTCTCAGATAGCGCATTCAAGACACCGCAGTCAGCTCGGTTTTTTATTGGAAATCGTCGCTGGCTTAATTGTTTATACATTCCAACCTAAAAAACCGAGCTTGAATTTACGGGATTGTGATATCGCTATTTTTAAACGAAGCTGAGGTTAAATTACCCAATCCAGATTAATGGCACACAAGTTGCCGTTAATACGCCCATCATGATATTGAACAGAAACCAAGCATTGCGACTACGGAGTAACGTCCCTATCAGCGAACCAAAACCCGCCCACACCAGGCCGCACAAGAAATTAATAAACATCACCACGACACTGATCACGATGATGGAATAGAGGTAATGATCACCAGCAATACTGTAGCTGCCAACCGCACCCAACCCCATCAGCCAGGCCTTCGGATTCAAAAACTGCAATAACCAACCTTGATACCACCGCACTGGCTTAATAACAGCGCTATCTTTGGTATCCAGACGTCGGTAACTGGCTGTTGCTGTTTTCCATGCCAACCACAGCAAATAGAGGCTACCTGCAATTTTCATAACCGTGTGAATAGCAGGATAGATCAATAGCAATGCCGCTATTCCGAAAGCAGCCAGATATAAAATCGTCTGCATGCCCAGAACAACGCCAAAGAGCAATCCCAAAGAGCGGATAAAGCCGAAGTTAGCGCCTGATGACGTCAGCAACATGTTGTTTGGCCCCGGCGTAATGGAAGAAATAAACAAAAAAGCTGTTAATGAAAAAATTAGGCTTGCTGTCATGAAGAGTTACCTTTCATCCTGAATAATGGCGTTTCCCTTTCACAGAAAATATCAGTATGTTATTCACCATACAAGATAACTAATCAATTTAACTCGAAACCATTATGACTGATATCTTTCGTCCTCTCACCGGAGCCAGTAATCCGCATTTGCAGACACTACTCCCGCGTCTGGTGCGGCGGTATCCTGAACTGCAACCCTATTGGCAACGACTTAATTTACCGGATAACGATTTTGTTGATCTGGCGTGGAGTGAAGATCCCGCCACCGCAGCACATAAGCCACGACTGATCCTGTTTCATGGTCTGGAAGGCAGTTTTCACAGCCCTTATGCCCACGGTTTACTTCATGTCTGCCAGAAAAAAGGCTGGCTTGGTGTTGTCATGCATTTCCGCGGATGCAGTGGTGAACCAAACCGCCAAAAACGCCTCTATCATTCTGGCGAAACAAGCGATGCCCGTTATTTTCTAAGCTGGTTAAAACAGACCTACGGTGATGCCCCCACATCAGCCGTAGGTTATTCAGTCGGCGGTAATATGCTGGCCTGCTATCTGGCAGAAGAAAAAACAGATGCTCAGATCAATGCTGCCGTTATTGTTTCTGCTCCTCTGATGCTGGCAGCCTGTTCCCTGCGGATAGAAAAAGGATTTTCTCAGGTTTATGAACGCTATTTACTTAATAGCCTGAAACGTAATGCCACCCGTAAATTGTTACGCTACCCCGGTTCACTCCCCATTAATCTGTCTCAGGTAAAAAGATTGAAACATATTCGAGAATTTGATGAAATTGTAACCGCAAAAATCCACGGCTTTAAAAATGCAGCGGACTACTACCGCCAGTGCAGTGCTCTGCCGCGTCTGCCTGATATTACTGTGCCACTGCTGATTATTCATGCTAAAGACGATCCTTTTATGGCGCCGGAAGTTGTCCCTGATCTCAAAATGTTACCCAAAAATATTGAATATCAAATGACAGAATATGGTGGACATGTCGGCTTTGTCAGTGGTTCGTTGAAGAAACCACAAATGTGGCTGGAACAACGCATCCCAAATTGGCTGTCATCTTATCTGGAGCAACCACAATGATTATTCCGTGGCAACAACTGGAACCAGAAACTCTGCTAAATTTGATAGAGAGTTTTATCTTGCGGGAAGGCACTGATTATGGAGAAGATGAAAAATCGCTGGAGCAGAAGGTCGCTGACATTCGCCGTCAGTTGAAACGGGGAGATGTTATGCTGGTGTGGTCTGAACTGCATGAGAGCATCAATATTGTGCCAAAAGAAATGTTCCATTCTTAACATTATGGAGTTTACTGAATGTCTGTCAAACATCCGATTATTGCAATTACCGGCTCCAGCGGTGCCGGAACAACAACAACCAGTTTAGCTTTCCGTAAGATTTTCCAGCAACTTAACATCAGTGCCGCGCAGATAGAAGGAGATAGTTTCCACCGTTACACCCGCCCTGAAATGGATGCCGCAATCCGTAAAGCCAAAGAGCAAGGCAGGCATATCAGTTATTTTGGGCCAGAAGCCAATGATTTTGGCATGCTGGAAAAAACCATGATCGATTATGGTGAAATCGGTGAAGGCCGCCGTCGGAAATATCTTCATACCTATGACGATGCCGTCCCTTACAACCAGCTCCCCGGTACCTTTACGCCGTGGGAATCCTTACCCAAGCAGACTGATGTGCTGTTTTATGAAGGTCTGCACGGCGGCGTTGTCACACCACAACATAATGTTGCCAGTCATGTTGATCTGCTCGTGGGCGTCGTGCCGATTGTCAACCTTGAATGGATACAGAAACTTGTCCGCGATACCGGAGAACGAGGACACTCGCAGGAAGCTGTGATGGATTCCGTCGTGCGTTCTATGGATGATTATATTAACTACATTACGCCACAATTCTCGCGAACACATATCAACTTCCAACGTGTCCCTACCGTTGATACATCCAATCCATTCTCAGCCAAAGCCATTCCATCACTGGATGAAAGTTTTATTGTCATCCGCTTCCGTGATCTGACTCAAATTGATTTCCCATACTTGTTAGCAATGTTACAAGGCTCATTCGTTTCAAGCATTAATACCATCGTGGTCCCCGGTGGAAAAATGGGATTAGCAATGGAATTAATTATGACGCCATTGGTACAGCGATTACTGGAAGGGGAAAAGATTTGTTAATCAGCGCCTGAGGTCAATTTAACAAATCCAGTACTTAAAATTTGCATCTTATATTATTCAGTTAAAAAAACAGGTAACTGAGATAATTAGTTACCTGTTGTTATTTTTTAATCAAAAATAATTTCTCAATCTATCTCTTTAATTTCAAAACTGTGGGTAATTTCAACTGATTTCCCCAACATCAACGAAACAGAGCAATATTTTTCCGCGGAAAGCATGACTGCACGTTCAACCGCTTTATCTATTAAATCCTTACCCGTAACAATAAAATGCAGATTAATATGAGTAAACAAGCGTGGCACCTCTTCACGACGGCGGGAAGTTAATTTTACTTCACAATCTCTGATGTCATACCTGCCTTTCTGCAAAATAGAAACTACATCAACCGTACTGCAACCACCGGCTGCTATTAATACCATTTCCATTGGACTCGGTGCCTTATCGCCGGCATTACCATCCATCATGATCTGATGACCGGAAGATGACTCCCCCAAAAGAGACAATCCTTCAACCCATTTTACCCGCGCTTGCATAAATACCTCTTAAGTCGTTCTTTGCATCCAAGCCTACTCTTTCAGTATTAAGCTAGCAATCTAATGAGCGGTTTATTATGCTGAAACAATACAAGACAAGACAGAAACCTTTTCCTGTGTTAAAAACAGAAGTGGGCTAGGTATATATAGGTTAAGATCAATACCCTAGGGTTCAAATTTCAGATAACCTATATAAAACCCTTACCTGTCGGTTTTTCAACAAACTAATGTTAAGCTAGTGTCTTTATAAGCCAGCCTGACGAGAAACTTTTAGATTCTCGTGTTATTTAGGCAGCGATAACAACAGAGGATGAAACGAATGGTTCTCGGCAAGCCACAAACAGACCCCACTCTTGAATGGTTTTTGTCACACTGCCATATTCATAAATATCCATCTAAAAGTACGCTTATTCATCAAGGCGAAAAAGCAGAGACGCTTTACTACATCGTAAAAGGCTCTGTTGCGGTTTTGATTAAAGATGAAGAAGGCAAAGAGATGATCCTCTCCTATTTAAATCAGGGGGATTTCATTGGTGAACTTGGATTATTTGAAGAGGGGCAAGAGCGTACAGCCTGGGTACGGGCCAAAAGCGCCTGTGAAGTAGCTGAAATCTCCTATAAAAAATTCCGTCAACTGATTCAGGTAAACCCGGATATTTTGATGCGTTTATCTGCCCAAATGGCAAACCGTTTGCAAACAACTTCTGAGAAAGTCGGTAATCTGGCTTTCCTGGATGTTACCGGCCGGATTGCCCAAACTTTATTGAATCTGGCGAAACAACCAGATGCAATGACCCACCCGGACGGAATGCAAATCAAAATCACGCGTCAGGAAATTGGCCAGATTGTTGGCTGTTCCCGCGAAACGGTTGGTCGCATTCTGAAAATGCTAGAAGATCAAAACTTGATCTCCGCACACGGTAAAACTATTGTTGTTTACGGTACACGTTAACGCCTGATTAATCAGCGCATAATCCTGCGCTGATTTCTCTTATATTTAATTACACCAACGGTTAATTGCCTGCTCTAACCGCTCCATTCCTTGAGCAATCTCTTCTTCACTAATAATCAACGAAGGCGTGAAACGCAATACATCACCACCCGCACTCAACAACATTAAGCCATTTTCAGCCGCCAGTTGCAGAATATCTTTGGCTTTTCCTTGATATGGTGCTTTGAGTTCTGCACCAATCAGCAAACCCTTTCCTCGGATTTCACCAAATATCGAATGTTTCTGATTGATATCATTCAGAAAATTCATCATCAAATTATGACGTTTCTCAACTCCCTCCAGAACTGTTGGTGTATTAATAATATCAAAAGCAGCATTTGCAACTGCACAAGCCAACGGATTACCGCCGTAAGTTGTACCGTGAGTTCCCGGCGTCATCGCTGAAGCAATATTCTCTGTCGTCAGCATAGCGCTAATAGGGAAGCCATTTCCCAATGCTTTTGCTGTGGTAATGATGTCCGGCGTAACATCATAATACATATAAAAAAATAGCTTACCGGTACGTCCCATCCCACTTTGCACTTCATCAAACACCAACAGCACCTGATGCTTATCGCAAAGCTCACGCAACCCACGAATAAATGCCGGTGCTGCCGGCGTGACTCCCCCTTCTCCCTGTACAGGCTCCAATACAACAGCACAAGTATGGTCATCTATGACAGCCTTCACTGCATCTAAGTCATTAAAAGGCACATGAATAATATCCGCGGGTTTTGGCCCAAAACCATCAGCATATTTTGGCTGACCACCCACGGAGACAGTAAATAAGGTGCGACCATGAAAACCCTGATGAAATGCGATAATTTTGGTTTTATAGGGACTGTGACGCGTAATGGCATAGTGGCGAGCCAGTTTAAATGCCGCTTCATTCGCTTCTGCTCCTGAGTTGGCAAAAAATACCCGCTCAGCAAAAGTCGCATCAATCAGTTTCTGCGCCAAAATCAAAGCCGGTTCATTGGTAAAAATGTTACTGATATGCCAAAGTTTCTCCCCCTGCTGCTTCAAAACATCCACTAACGCAGGATGACAATGGCCCAAAGCTACAACAGCAATCCCTCCCGCAAAATCAATATACTCTTTCCCTTGCTGATCCCATACACGACTACCTTGCCCTGTCACCGGAATAAACTGCGCTGGTGAATAAATTGGCAACATAACTTGATCGTATGCGTTTCTATCTACTGCGGTATGCTCCTTCATTTTCCCACCCGTTTTCTATATACACGCCATTCAAAAATGAAATTATAATCACTGAATATGCATAAAAAATCAAAGATGGGCAAATGAAAAAGATGGATAAATGAAGAAATTATCGGTATCTGGTTAATATCTCAGAAAGTTGCTCAGCAACTGGTGACCTTGCTCACTGAGAATACTTTCAGGGTGGAACTGCACCCCTTCCAGCGGTAGAGTGCGATGACGAATGCCCATAATTTCATCGACATTGCCGTTATGCTGGCTCCATGCGGTGACTTCAAATGAGGCTGGTAATGTCTCTGCGGCAATCACCAATGAATGGTAACGAGTCGCGGTTAATGGCCGGTTAAGCCCTTTGAACACACCTTGCTGATTATGGTGAATAGCAGAAGTTTTTCCATGCATCACTTCCCTGGCTTTTACCACGCTGGCACCAAACGCCTGCCCAATTGCCTGATGTCCAAGACAAACACCAAGAATCGGCAACTTATCCGAAAAATGAGAAATCGCAGCCAGAGAAATTCCTGCTTCATTTGGGGTACAAGGGCCAGGGGAAATCACCAGATGAGTAGGCATCAATCTCTCAATATCTTCAAGTTGCAGTTCATCATTACGCTTAACTAAAACATCTGTACCCAATTCACAAAAATATTGATATAAGTTATATGTAAAAGAATCATAGTTATCTATTATTAGTAACATAGGAGTCTATCCTACTCATTTTTATCGCTGTATTTGTTGCCCTGCCACTCCTGCAATTTGTTTATCCTGCACAACTGGCTCCAGATAAAACGGCCTCGCGACAACGGGGCGGCTATCATAGCACATCAATATTTGTAGCATAGTACAACAAAATCAATGGCTGTTTTTTCCTTAATCAACTTACTCTCATACCCTACAAAACATATGCTCTATTTTGATATTCAATAAGTAAAGGTAATTGTTATGAAGACAAAACTGATTATAGCATCTCTTTTTTTACTGTCCTTCTCCACGCTGGCTGTTACTAAAACTGCTAACATTTTCTTCCCGGAAAAAGGGATGGTTTGTGATAAAAAAGGAAAATATTGCTCTGATCAAAAAGGGCTATCGCTAAAATTAACCGAAAGGTATTTAGGGAAAAGAGCGGCAAAACACCTGAAAAAAGAGTTTGGTGATGGAAAAGATATCGACTTTTCATCTTACACTTTAAGTAACGGCATACATTGTGAGAGTAAAGAGAGGAAATGTTACAAAGACAGATATTATCCACGAACCGAAGTAAATAAAGAATTTACCCAAAAGATGTATGAATGACAGTGAAACTGGCCTCCATTTAATGCAGGCCAGTTTGTTAATCTGATGAGAGTTAACCGGAAGACCGGAAACTGCCACAGCCAAAGTAATAGAAAAAATTAAAGAATAATCTCCGCAGACAGAATGGCAACAGGTTTAACCGGTACATTCTGATATGGACCAACATTTTCCGTTTTGACTTGAGAAATTTTATCTACAACATCCATACCTTTTACGACTTTACCAAATACTGCATAGCCAAAGTCACGCTGACCGTGATCAAGGAAAGCATTATCCGCTACATTAATAAAAAATTGGCTGGTGGCGCTGTCTTTATCAGCGGTACGTGCCATAGAGATAGTTCCGCGTAAATTACGCAGTCCATTATCTGCCTCATTTTTAATAGCAGCTTTAGTCGCTTTTTGCTGCAAATCTTTGGTAAAACCACCACCCTGCACCATAAATCCAGGGATTACCCGATGGAAGATTGTATTGTTGTAATAACCCTCATTGACGTATTCAATAAAGTTTTTCGTTGTAATTGGAGCTTTCTGATTATTTAATTCCAGTTCAATATTACCCTCCGTTGTTGTCAGCTTCACGTGGATTTCTCCCACCGCCAAAGCCAGAGGCGCCATTGCGCTCAGAGAGCATGCAGTTACAAGTGCTACTAAAATACGTTTAAACATTCTGGGTTCCTATATTATTAAGGTCAACAACACAAACTGAATTAATTCTAATAATCTCTTCAACATCGTGCTTAATATTTACCTACATTTACGCTATCAATCGACTGGTGCTTTGAAGAAAAATGTATCCTTTCAATAACAGGTTAGATTTTATTTCATAAACCGAGCGTCATCAGTAACAAAATAGCAAGCTTAGTTCAACCCATCAGAAATATGTCATTATTTTTAATCCTGTCAACCAACAGTGGCTATCGGTATAATCTTCTTTGCCATATATTCGGCGCATTTCTCAGGGAGATAATCATTTTGACCATCAAAAACCACAACTATCATATGACCCGTTTTATCACGAGCGCACCTGATATTCGCCATCTGCCTCAAGATATGGGCATTGAAGTCGCGTTTGCCGGTCGCTCAAATGCAGGTAAATCTAGCGCTCTGAATGCTCTGACGAAACAGAAAAGCCTCGCCCGTACCAGTAAAACGCCTGGCCGAACTCAACTCATCAATTTATTCGAAGTAGAAGAAGGTATTAGCCTGGTTGACTTACCGGGTTATGGCTATGCCGAAGTACCAGAAGAGATGAAACGCAAATGGCAAAAAGCATTGGGTGAATATCTACAAAAACGTGAATGCCTGATCGGGCTGGTCGTACTGATGGATATCCGTCACCCATTGAAAGATCTTGATCAGCAGATGATCCAATGGGCAGTCGCAATGCAAGTACCGGTTATGGTGTTATTGACTAAAGCCGACAAACTGGCATCTGGTGCCCGTAAAAGTCAACTGAATAAGGTTCGTGACACCTTACTCGCGCTGAATGGGGATATTCAAGTGGAATATTTCTCAGCCCCGAAAAAAATCGGTATCGATAAACTACAACAAAAACTGGATATATGGTTCAGCCAGAAAGCCGTTCAAGTTGAAAACCATAGTTAATACAGTCTTTTTCATTCCCACCAATTAAATTCAGATGAAAAAAATGCCCCAGTCAAAATTGACTGGGGCAGCTAATATTCAGCTAAATCCGATTACGTGAAGTAAAAGGTCTGAAAGATAGAACATCTTACCTCTGTACCCTACGCCAATAACTCTACCCTATTTTATTTATTAGAAAAAGCCTTTTTGTAATTTATTTTCAGAAATTATCTCGATTCAGCCAAGAGTTTTGCTCATTTTGACAACATTAAATGTAGTTTAATTACATATTTATGCGATCTGGATCTAATATGCATTACATGAACAACAAATCGGTACAAGTGAATACAAAAAATTTATTTAACTAATAATATTACTTAGTAAGAGTAAAATAACTGTTACACTCCCTCTCAATGGGCATGGTTTTTCGTATAAGCGCCTTATGAATAAGAATAAATCCGATACGACCTTAACCAGGAGAATAATAATGAACCAGCATGATAATGCTTCATTAGGTATAAGTAACAATAGTAACTCTCTATTAGAATGGGAAGAAAATGTCTATTGCAGCAATAATATAGCCCTCGTATCCACCATTGGAGCAACCGCTATGTTATTGCAGAATGGCAGTGTAATTACCTGGGGACTTCCACATCTTGGCGGTCAAGTTCCACCTGACATTGCTATATTACGAGATATCGTTAGCCTGAGTTCAACACAATATGCATTCGCGGCTTTACGAGCAGATCGCAGCGTGGTTGCCTGGGGAAATTCAGTTAACGGTGGACAACTTCCTCCCGACATTGCTCAACTAAAGGATATTGTTAGCCTGAGTTCAACGGCTAACGCCTTCTCAGCTCTGCGAGCAAATGGTAGCGTAGTTGCTTGGGGAGATAATCGCTATGGTGGCCAAGTTACACCAGAAGTTGCCCAATTACAGGACATTGTCAGTATAACTGCATCAGGTAATGCTTTCTTGGCTCTGCGGGCAAACCGCAGCATAGTTGCTTGGGGGCGTTTAGCTGGAGTACTCCCACCCGAGATTACCCAACTACAGGACATCGTCAGTGTGCTTGGCAAAAACGACATGTACTCAACCTTCGCGGCCTTACGGGCAAACCGCAGTGTGGTTGCTTGGGGATACTCACTGTTTGGCGGTCAAGTTCCACCAGCCATTGCTCAATTACAAGATATCGTTAGCCTGAGTCAAACAGGTACTGCATTCGCAGCCATACGGGCAAACCGCAGCGTCGTTGCCTGGGGAGATGCAAGCAGGAGCGGCACGGTTCCGCCTGCCATTGCCCAACTACAGGATATTATTCGCTTGACTGCTTCAGCCGGCACATTTATAGCTCTACGAGCAAACCGTAGTATTGTCGCTTGGGGAGACACACCAATCCCACCAGAAATTGCTGCATTAAACGATATCGCTGACCTCATCACAACAGGCTCAGCTTTCACAGCCCTGCGAACAAATCGTAGCGTGGTCACTTGGGGAGTAATAGCGAGTATTGAACGAGTTGAATATGACGCAGCTAAGGTACAGAATGTCATCAGCTTAAGTTCATCAAGTGATGCCTTTGCAGCCCTACGAGCAGACCGTAGCATCGTCGCCTGGGGAGATATATACAATGGAGGAAAAATTCCACCTGAAATTGCTAACTTAAAAGACGTTATCAGCCTGACGTCAACATCCCGTAGTTTTTCAGCCTTGCGAGCAAACGGTAAGAGAGTAGGCTGGGGAGGAGGAGATTTTGTAGCGCATGGTGAATATGACTAATGGATCATTGCACATGGCTTATAGTCACTTAACATGTTAGGTCGTCAAAAAGAGGAAAGCCTTAACATACTGCGTTGGCATCAGGAAGAACCCATGTCCCAACGCAGTTACTGATGTTTTTAACTGTATTAACTCAGCCCATCGCTTATTAAGCTGGCATATCAGTGTGCCTGATCCCAATTGTCACCGATACCTACATCCACTTTCAACGGGACATCAAACACCATACTCTTCTCCATTAATTCACGAATTTTCTGTTCTGCATATTCAAGTTGTGATTCATGGACTTCAAATACCAGCTCATCGTGAACCTGCATAATCATACGAACTTTCGGTTCTTCACTGACAATCCAATCATCCACCGCAATCATTGCTTTTTTGATGATATCCGCCGCGGTTCCCTGCATTGGCGCATTAATAGCTTCACGTTCTGCTGCCTTACGGCGCATGGCATTGCGAGATTTGATATCTGACAGATAAAGACGACGGCCATCCAGCGTTTCAACGTAACCCTGTTCTTCCGCTTGTTTACGAGTACGCTCCATATACGCCAATACCCCCGGATAGCGCTCAAAATAGAGATCCATATAGCGTTGAGCTTCACCGCGAGGAATACCTAACTGACGGGAAAGACCAAATGCACTCATACCATAGATCAAACCAAAGTTAATCGCCTTAGCACTACGGCGCTGCTCACTGGTTACCTGTTCCAGTGGCAAACCAAAGACTTCCGCCGCCGTTGCCCGGTGAATGTCTTGCCCCTCAGCAAAAGCTTTCAACAACCCTTGATCTTGAGATAAATGGGCCATAATCCGCAACTCAATCTGAGAATAGTCAGCGGCCATAATCCGGTAACTTTCAGGTGCCACAAATGCCTGACGAATGCGGCGGCCCTCTTCATTACGGACAGGAATATTTTGCAAATTAGGATCACGTGAAGAGAGACGCCCGGTTGCCGTTACCGCTTGGTGATAAGAAGTATGCACCCGTTTGGTCAGCGGATGGACCATCTGTGGTAATTTATCGGTGTAAGTGGATTTCAATTTTGCCAGCCCACGATGCTCTAAGATCACTTTCGGCAATGCATGGGTATCTGCCAACTCTTCCAATACTTCTTCATTAGTGGATGGCGCACCATTTGGCGTTTTCTTTACCACCGGCAATTGCAATTTTTCAAACAATATCGTCTGTAACTGTTTTGGCGAAGCCAGATTGAAAACCTCACCTGCCAATTCGTGTGCTTCTTTTTCCAACTCATCCAGACGGGCGGTGATCTCTTTTGAATGCTCAGCCAAAATATTTGCATCAATTAGCACACCTGTACGTTCCATACGGGAAAGCACCATGACCAGTGGCATTTCTGTATTCAGAAATACCTTTTCTAGCGTCGGCGCTTTCTCCAATTGCGGCCACATAACCTGATGCAGCAATAAAGTGACATCTGCATCTTCTGCGGCGTACATTGCGGCCTGCTCTACCGGGACCTGATTAAAAGTGAGTTGATTTTTACCTTTACCAGCAATCTCTTCAAAAGTCGTGGTCTTATGATTCAGATGACGCTCAGCCAAACTATCCATATCATGCCGACCCATACCTGCAACGCTATTTAGTACGTAAGATTCCAGCATGGTATCGTAAGCAATGCCTTGCAGTTCAATGCCGTAACGCGCCAATACGCCACGATCAAACTTAATATTCTGACCAATTTTCAACAGGTTACTATCTTCAAGTAGCGGTTTTAATGCAGCCAACACAACTTCTCTGTCAAGTTGTTCAGGCGCCCCCAGATAGTCATGGCCTAGAGGTAGATAAGCCGCATCGCCGGCAGAAATTGCAAATGACACCCCCACCAAATTAGCAGTCAAAGTATCAAGGCTGTCAGTTTCGGTATCAAAAGCAAAAACAGGCGCTTTTTTCAACTTTTCAATCCACTCATCAAAGCCTTGCTGATCAAGAATAGTCTGATAATTATCAGAAGAGAGTGTGGCCGCAACAGATTTATCTTCCGTCGGAGATGATTCATCATTACCAGTGGATACCGGTTTTTTGCCTTTCTCTGCCAGCCAATCGCCGTTTGCCACATCACTTAACCAGCGTTTGAACTCATAACGAGAAAACAACTGATGCAATTTCTCCGTATCAGGCTCTTTGACTGACAAAGCAACACAGGTTTTATCCAACTCAACATCTGTTTTGATAGTTGCCAGTTTATAGGAGAGATAAGCGACATCTTTATGCTGCACCATCTTATCCGCCAGCGTTTTCGCCCCACGGAAACTGAGCCCGGCAATTTTATCCAAATTGGCAAAGATATCATCCATGCCACCAATCCCTTGCAGTAATCCCAGTGCGGTTTTTTCTCCCACCCCAGGTACGCCAGGAATATTGTCAGAAGAGTCTCCCATCAATGCCAGAAAATCGATAATCAGATCTGGCGGCACACCATACTTTTCAACGACGTCTTCCGGCCCCAAGATGGTGTTATTCATGGTATTAATAAGCGTGATATTTGGCGTGACCAGTTGCGCCATATCTTTATCGCCAGTGCTGATAAGTACCGTACGCCCCTCTTTTTCTGCCTGTAACGCCAAAGTTCCGATAACATCATCAGCTTCTACTCCTGGCACCACCAGCAATGGTAATCCCATAGCTTCAACCATCTGATGTAGCGGTTCTATTTGAGTACGCAGATCATCCGGCATAGGAGGACGATGAGACTTATACTCAGCGAACAACTCATCACGAAAAGTTTTGCCTTTAGCATCAAATATCACCGCTACATGGCTTGGTTTGTACTGCATTATCAAGCTGCGTAGCATATTCAATACACCATACATTGCTCCGGTCGGCTCTCCTGCGCTATTCGTCAGCGGAGGGAAAGCATGATAAGCACGATAAAGGTATGAGGAGCCATCAACCAAAATCAGGGGATTGTCTGCTATCTGAGCCATAAATCTTCTTTATTATCTGTATCTGTTACGGGTGTGATAAGGAAATAGGATGCCACAGCAAGCAGTAGGAAACGAATTTTATGTGAATTTTCTTTGCTGAAACCCGATTCAGATATTCACATCCTGCTATAAATTCTGTGGATAACTTTGTGTATAGATATTACAAGTTTTATTTAGGTATCGATCGTTGATAAAAAAAACTTATCAACCTCAGGTAAAAAATCAATGACTTATAATCTTAGTCATTAAACTGTCATATTGCCTTATAGATCACAGAGTTGTGGATATAACCCGAGTTTGTCTTACAAAAAAGTCTTTCTGACACGCATTATGCCAAAGGTTCTCACTCCGGCACATGCTTATGTCATTCTATTTCAGTGTCATCTTTTCTTCCAAGGGAAGGGGGATTCCCGCCGACAGTTGTAATGTGTTTAGCAACAGTGATAAGCCCGCCAGAATGGCCGGTGTGCTTTCTCGTTTTCGTTTCTGCTGACGTCCTGAATGATCATTCCACTACAATCGGCCTGGTTTTGATGACTCAACCTGAGGCTGGAAAGACAGTATCTTATGATTTCAGTTTCTATGCTCATTTGTGTAATAGTTGGTGGGTAGGCCGTTTGTGATGTAACTTACTTTATGTCTTACCAGAAGTTGTTCGATTTCAATGTCAATTCTTGCTTTTTTATGTCCTTTATATAAGCACATTAGTAGTGTTAAATATGAATGAAAACGAGATTTACAGACGCATAAAGCTTGCTTTTGACAAAGCGCCAAGAAACCAGTTTACGGTTGAGTTACATTTGCAAATGCTCAAGCATGCCGACGAATTAAAACACATTACAGCGAGGGAGTTTTGTGAAGGTGTAAGTCTTCACCCAAGCTTCGGCGTGGAGTTTAGTAAAATGCGTAATCTGATCCCTCATCTTAAAGCTGCTGGTTTTGACACGAATCTTCTTTAACAAAATATTTTTGGAAGGGGGTATTAATGAGTGACGACACTTTTGAATATGGCAGCCGGTGGCTCAAGACGGATTTTCACCTCCATACCCGTACGGATAAAGAGTTCAAATACACGGGTGCAGATAACGACTACGTAAATCAATACGTACATTCGCTAAAAGATGCCGGTATTGGCCTTGGTATGATTACCAACCATAACAAATTCGATATGCTCGAATTTCAGAGTTTGCGCAAAAAGGCCAAAAAATCCGGCATTGGTCTGCTGCCCGGTATCGAGCTTTCGGTAAAAGATGGGCTAGCGGGTGTGCATACCCTAGTAGTGTTTTCCGATAAGTGGATAAGCAACAAGGAGCAAAAAAACTATATTCAGGACTTTCTCAATATGGTCTTTGCCGGGAAAGCTAATTTTGAGCAGGAAAATGCACGTTCGAATCACGATATTCTTAAAACCATCCAAATTTTGGATGATTATCACAAAGACTACTTTTTAGTTTTTGCTCATGTGGAAGCACCCAACGGTTTATGGGGTGGTTTATCGCCGGGTCGGATAAAAGAACTTTTCGACAATACTTCTGTTCGATGCAGAGCTTTGGCATTCCAAAAGGTTCGCACCCGAGATGAGCGCTCTAAAATCCAACAAGCATTGGGTGACTTATATCCTGCCGAAGTGGAAGGTTGCGATGCCAAGAACCTTGCCGATATGTCGGCCAGAAATGAAGCCAGTTATCTCAAACTCGGTGCGTTCAGCTTTGAGGCTGTAAAATTTGCCCTGCGGGATAAGAGATCCCGCGTACAAGCTAAGCTACCTAACTATCGCCATTCGTTTATTCGTAAAATCAGTTTTGAAGGTGTGGGTACCTTGGGTGGCACTGAAATCTGTCTATCTCCGGAACTGAATACTCTGATTGGCATTCGTGGCAGTGGCAAATCTTCCGTATTGGAAGGCATTCGCTATGCCCTGAATATCCCGTTTGGCGATAAGTCCTCTGACGTTGAATACAAAGAAGGTTTAGTAAAGCACCTACTATGTAGTGGCGGGAAGATCACTATCGACGCGATTGACCGGCGAGGCCAGCCTTACCAGATACGCCGTATATTAGGTGAACGCCCTGATGTATATGCTAACGGGCAATTACAGCCGGGTGTGTCGATTCGAGAAACCGTCCTACATCAACCCATTTACTTTGGTCAAAAAGACTTGTCAAGCACTGGCGCTGGATTTGAAAAAGACCTAATTGAAAAGCTGGTTGGGGAAGCTTTAATTTCTGTTCGCCAAAAGATAGAGCAAGGTCGTCAGCGCGTAGTAGATATTATTGGTCAGATGAAACGTTTAACCCGTGCTGCCTTGCAGAAACAAGAGTGGCAGCAAAAAAAGCAGGATGTTGAATTTAAGTTAAGGTTTTACCAGCAACACGGCGTAGAAGCCAAACTGCAAAAGCAGATTGACTTTGATCGAGATGAGCGCAAAGCGCAGCAGGTGATCCAAGGGGCGCAGCATTATCTGACTGAGCTAAATAGCTTTATTGCCAGCTTTGAAGATGAACTGAAAAACCAAATTCTGTATAAGTCAGCACAGAATCAGCCTTTTTTTGATGACTTTTTTGCGGTCTATCAACAGTTGCTCACTGGCTTTGATGGAATTAAGCAAGTGGCTGGAAGTGACCAAGCGACAGTTCAGCAATTGCAGCAAAAGTTGACGGGCTTTCAACAACAAAAACAAGCGCTGAAAGAAGAATTTGCGGAAATCGAGCGCAAGTTAGCCAGTGAATTTCAACAAGCGGGTGCACAAGCAATCAGTCCGCAAGAGTTTAAGCAGCTTAAAAGTCTGCTCGATCAGGCTGAGCAAATGCTGTCTGTATTGGACAAGAGTGAGCAGCAATATGCGGAGTTGAATCAAGGAGTTGAGCGGGAGTTGGTTCAACTGAATGGCCTTTGGCTTGAAGAATACTGCGCTATTGAGCAAGTGCTGAATAAAATCAATCGAGTGGATTCGCCGTTAAAAATTGTGCCGAAATTTAAAGATAACAAAGCGGCCATGCTCAAGCATATTCAGGATTTGTACCGCGGCAGCCATATTCGAGAGGCTACATTGCAAACAGTGGTGGATGAGTTCAGCGATTTTGGTGCGGCATGGCGAGAAAAGGATAAGTTGAAATTGCTGGTTGGTGGTTCATTCGATTCCTTTTGGCAGTATTTTGAAGATAATCTAGACGCTTTGCTGACTTGGCAGGTGCCGAATGTTTTCACTATTGAATACCATGGTAAGGCTCTGGCTCATCATTCATTAGGGCAGCGCGCATCTGCATTAATACTGTTTGTTCTAAGCCAACAAGAAAATGATGTTGTGATCATCGATCAGCCAGAAGACGACTTGGATAACCAGACTATCTATGACGATGTTATCAAACTCATTCGTGAGTTAAAGCCAAAAACGCAGTTCGTCTTTGCCACTCATAACGCCAACATTCCAGTGTTAGGCGATGCTGAGCAGGTCATCGCCTGTGAATATCAGGATGATCATATTGATATTGTCAGTGGCAGCATTGACTGCGCGGATGTTCAGCAGCGTATAATCGGTATTATGGAAGGTGGCGCAGAAGCCTTCGAGAAACGTAAACAGGTATATGAAGCATGGAAACCCAAGAGCTCTTAGCAATAATTGCACGTGATGAAGATAGCCGTCATCAATTTAAAGCAGACGTCAACAATGCATCTTCGTTGGGTGCCGAAATGGTAGCGTTTTCCAATGGTACTGGAGGCTTAATTCTCATTGGTGTTAACAATGGCGATGGGTCTCGATCTGGATTGACGAGAGAAGATATCGGTCGAATTAATCAAGTCATAGCGAATGCTGCTACAAATAATGTTTGCCCCCCAATAAATCCTGTTACGGAAAACATTCAACTCCCCGATGGCCTAGTCATTGCAGTACATATAGAGCAAGGCATCAGTAAACCTTATATGGATACTCAGGGCTATGTTTGGGTGAAAAATGGTTCTGATAAGCGAAGGGTGACCGCTCGCGAAGAGTTGCAGCGAATGTTTCAGGAGGCGGCACTGATTCATGCAGATGAGACACCGGTAAGTGGTACGTCAGTAGCCGACATCGATCAAGAGTTCTTTGATTCGTTTTTTGAGGGGGAATACGGCGAGAGGGTTGAGGAACAAGGTGTATCTCGCTCTCAGCTTTTAGAGAATATGAATTTGGCTAAAAATGGTCAATTGAATATTTGTGGTACTTTGTTGTTTGCATCGCGGCCTCAGATTCGCCTTCCTGTTTTTATCGTAAAGGCTGTTGCCTTCCCCGGCGTGGATATTGAAGATGAGCACTATATTGATAGTCAAGATATCAATGGCAAGCTGTCGGATGTGTTCCAAAAGGTGCTGGGGTTTGTATTGGCAAATATCCGACATATTCAAAATAAGCAAAGCTTTAACTCACTTGGCGAGCCTGAAATCCCGAGGATTGTTTTAGAAGAACTGATTTCCAATGCGCTTATTCATCGCGATTACTTTGTGTCAGCCCCCGTTAAAGTGCTGGTTTTTGCAGATCGGATTGAAATTATTAGCCCCGGCCATTTACCCAATAATTTAACCATTGAGAACATCAAGATGGGGAACTCAAATATTCGCAACCCAATCTTGGCTTCATTTGCTTCTAAGGTATTGCCATATAGAGGCTTGGGAAGTGGTATTAAACGTGCAATCAAAGCATACCCAGATATTGAATTGATTGATAATAGGGAGGGGAATACATTCAAAGCTATCATTAGCCGAATGTTACCTAATGAGTGACTCCAAATCACTTCACTGAATATTTTCCGCCTGTATTTTGTGACGAAAACTGGCAAAAGCAGGAATTCAGCACCTGAGCAATCAGACTGTCGCCCACTAAGGGGAATCCCCCCTCCCGAGTCACGAAGTGCGAAGATGGGGGAGATACCCTCTTAGATGTCAAAGTATTACTTCTGGTTTAACAAGAAGTTAACAACGTCTGAGTAGGATTTCGCATAGTTATCAGCAGAAGTGGCATCAATACCGTCATTTTTCACCATATACTTGCCGTTAACAAACATTGCCGGTACACCTCGCAGTTGCAAATCCTGAGCGGCTTTTTGCTGCTTAACAACTAAAGATTTCACCACGAAACTACTCATGGCAGCATCATAATCCTCAGCCGTCACTCCGGCTTTGATAAAAGCATTGCGAATATCATTCGGAGTCTTAATAGCCAGTGTTTTCTGAATACCCTCAAACAGTACCGGGGTCACTTTGTCTTCAACACCCATTGCCATTGCCGCAGCCCAAGCAGTAGTCAATTCTTTACCCAGTGGCCCTAAAAAATCCACATGATAACGAACAAGTTTTGTCCCTTCCGGTAAATGCTGCTTCACCGTCTGAGGAACTTTAAAAGTCTCTTCAAACTGATAACAATGGGGACAATAGAAAGAGAAGAATTCTAGCACCGGCGGTTGATCCGCTACCGGCGATTTCAATTCAACATACTGTTTTCCTTCGGTAAAATTGGCAGCAGATACGCTAAATGCCATCACCATTCCGACTAAAGCTAACCAAAACTTCTTCATAACTATCTCCATGATAAACATTAATACATTGGGTTAAGCTGCAAAGGTGATCCCTGTAACAGCTTAATCTGTTCAGAAAAAAGCGACGTCTGTTTTAACCAAAAATCGGTATCTGTCATCCAAGGAAATGCCTTAGGGAAAGCAGGATCCTGCCAACGTCGGGTAACCCATGCCAAATAGTAGATCATTCGCATAGCACGCAATGGTTCTATCAATGGCAATTCCTTCGGATCAAAATCTGCAAATTCACTATAGGCTTCCAGCAGTGTATCTAACTGCAATAGCTGTTCCTGACGAGAGCCATGAAGCAACATCCATAAATCCTGAATTGCTGGGCCGTTACGCGCATCATCAAGGTCAACAAACCAAGCTTCGTCACGCCACAAGATATTACCCGGATGGCAGTCACCATGAAGCCTTAATATTTGCCAATCATCGCGCCAATTTGATACTACGGCATTTATCAAATCATCCAATACCGCCAAAAATCGCCTTCTCTGTCCCGCAGGAACCAACTCACATGCAGCCAAATCCTGTCGTGGTTGATGCAGATACTCATTTAACCCGATAGTTGGGCGAGAAGTGAATTTCTGCCGGCAGCCAATCTGATGAATTCTCCCTAGCAAACGCCCTACATCTTCTAATTGAAAGAGATTATCGGATTCATACTGACGCCCACCGATGCTTGGAAAAACGGCAAAAAAGAAATCTTTAAAAGTCAGTAAAGTTTGCTTATTAAATACCAAAGGTGCCACAACAGGTAAATCAGCTTGTTGTAGCGCCAAAGCAAAATCATGCTCTTCCTGAATCTGCTGCAGATCCCAACGTAGTGGCCGGTAAAATTTCACAACATAACGTTTACGATCTTCGTCTATAAACTGATAAACACGGTTCTCATAACTGTTTAACTCTGTCAGCCCGGAATCGACATACAGCCCGGTCTGCACCAATGCATCCATAATCAAATCCGGTGTTAATTCCCGGAAATTAAAAGCAGACTGGTTTGTTAGCACATTCTATTCTCTTGATTAATCTGTAATAACGGCTATACAAATTAACAGGGATGACCACATAGAGAAAGGATTGCTCTGTCAATAAGCGTAAAGATGACCCTTTTATCAGCAAATTATCTGGTGAGCTTATTTTAAAAATGCTCAGTTGAACCCAAATAACCAAGCTGAAAAGAAGTTATTATTAGTGGTAATAAACTACCTCAGTTGATAACTTGAACATTATGCAACCAAAAATAAGCGGCGCAATCCTTGCTGGAGGCCGCGCCACCCGTATGGGCGGCAATGATAAAGGGTTAATTTTTTTAAATAAAAAACCACTGTACCAACATATTGCGGATAAGCTATTTCCACAAGTAGATGAATTAATTATCAACGCGAACCGCAATCTGGATATTTACAGACAAAGTGGTTATCAAATTGTTCCAGATTTAACACCAGACTTCTCTGGCCCCCTTTCAGGCATACTGACAGTCCTAAAATCAGCTAGTTACGATTGGGTTATATTTGTTCCTTGTGATGTACCAGATCTCCCTACTGATTTAGTCATTCGCTTATGGCAGGGAAAACAGCAAGCATTGGCAGCCTATGTAAATGATGGCTACCGGACTCACCCTACCATCGCTTTACTACACCGCAGTCTGACTTCTCAATTAGAGAATTATTTGGCTAACGGTGATCGCAAATTAATACTGTTTATGCATAAGATCAGAGCGATAGCCGTTCAATTTGATGATAATCCCATCGTCTTTACTAATCTGAATACACCGGAAGATTGCCGACATTGGGAGCATATACAGGAGATCAAAAAATGAGTACCAAATCGCTTCCGCTACTAGGTATTACAGCCTATAGCGGAACAGGAAAAACCACACTGCTCAAACAAGTGATTCCACTATTACGTCAACAGCAAATCCGGGTTGGTCTGATAAAACACACCCATCACGATGTGGATGTGGATAAACCGGGCAAAGACAGTTATGAACTGCGCAAAGCCGGTGCAGAGCAAACTCTGGTTGCCAACCAGCAACGCTGGGCGTTAATGACAGAAACGCCAGATTTGATGAAAGTAGATTTGAACTATCTTGCCAGCCGTTTTGATCTAAATTTACTGGATTTGATTCTAGTGGAAGGTTTTAAAGATGAGCCAATCAACAAGATCGTTCTATACCGCAACACTCTTAACCACCGATTAAGCGATCTTCTTGATCAACATGTGATTGCTGTTGCCAGTGATGAAAAATTGGAGACTATTTTGCCACAATTGAATATCAATCAACCTGAACAGGTAGCTGATTTTATTGTCGAATGGCTGAATATGGAACGTTAAGTCACTTCCGCCTGCGCTCAGTCATGTGAAAACTCCCGAAACATAGGCAGAAGACCAAAAACAACTATTGATAAGGGAATAATTAACCGATTGTACTTCTTTTGGATCAAGACCTGATTACAGCACCGGCCACCAAGCGCCCCTGATGGAACGTCGCCTGACGGGCAGGCAAACGTGCCACGGCCTCAGCAGAGCAACTAGCTGCCACCAAGACAAATTCCGCCTTATCACCTACCCGCGGCCAAATACGCTGCCCCTGGTCATTAAGCGGCAACACACCGCCAGTAGCAATAGCCATAGCGCGGGAAAGATGAAATTCATCTGAGCCACGGTACAACTGCGCGTAAAAATTAGCCTTTTCCAACATATCACCCGTGCCAAACGGCGACCAGTGATCAATCACACTATCAGTACCCGTCATAATAAATACCCCTTTAGCCATGAGTTGCGGCAACGGCATCATCAAGCTACCAATAGGCACGGTGGAAGCTATCGTGATTTGCTGCTCCGCCAAACGGGAAGCGGTTTCTGTTAGTTTCTCCTCATCCAATGTGGTCAGGGCGAAGGCGTGGCTGATTGTGACCTTACCACGCAAAGCAGATATCTTCTCCACCGTATCAATCATATAGTTGATAGCAGCAACACCCGCTGGGCTTACCTCATGCAGATGAATATCCACACCAGCGTTATTATCGAGTGCAATCTGGAACATAGTATCCAGTGATTTTTCCATCGCAGCATCCACGCTAGTAGGGTCCAACCCACCAACATACTGTACCCCCATTTGCATCGCCTCACGCATCAGTCCCTCCACTTTGGAGTGCAGCAAACCGTGCTGAGGAAAAGCAACAATTTCACAACTGAAATCATCACGGTGATTATCTAACGCATACTGCAAATGCTCCAGACTCTTCAAACCACTAACCGGATCAATATTACAATGGCTACGGGCTACCGTACTGCCCTTGGATTGCAACAGAGCGATCAAACCCTCCGCTCGTTGCTGTGAAGTAGGCAGTAGTTTGGGGATCAGAGTTTGTTCCTGAGCGATCATATCTATAATGGTTTTACCCTGGCGGGGTAACGGTGCCTGCCACGGACCACCGTAGTAAGTCTTATCTAGATGAATGTGCATATCACGGAAAGTAGGCAACAACAGCTGTCCCTGCGCTTGATAGCATGGCAAATGCGTATTTAGTAGCACACTCGCAGCATGGATTGCAGCGATCCGACCATCTTTGATTTCCAATGTATATAATGCGGTACGTGTGCCAATCACAATATCGCCATTATATTCAAACCCATCCTCCAATAGCACATCTCTCAGATAGTAATGGCTATCAATAAGGGTAGTCTGCATCAATGATGTATTAGCGGCAGTGGTTGTTGATGGTATAGCCTGCACGATCCCCCCGGTCAAGGAAACCGCCGCACAAGCGGTAGTGAATTTACCCGTTTGGCTGAGAAAAGCTCTTCGGCTCTTTTGTTGAGTTTTTTCCACATTTGAGTCCTTATTTGAATCCTCAAAAAAGCTCAATAAATCTGACTCTCTGGAGGATATTTTCCAGAATTTAAAACTACATATAAGCAGATTTTCAACAATATCACCGTATTATCATAGCCTACTCCCACAGAATCATTGTGTGGAAAGCAAGCATATTGTGATCTTTCGTCAATTTTTGCTAAGGAGTTGATAGAGTTTTTCTAATATCCATCGAGGTAAATCCCAGGCAAATCTTTGAACATCTATTACGCCGATACAGGCGCATCCAGAGCGTCATTAGCACCACGCCAACGGTTTATCATCTGATGGGTGTCACCAACAAAAATCCGTTTGCACTGGCACTTATCCAGCAACGCTTTAGTCACAAGGTTAGCATCCTGTGCTTCATCAAAAAGAATGATATCGAACCATGTATCAAGTGGCGGTGCTACCAACTGAAAATACTTTATATAGAAATCCGGTGGGGCAGGGAACTGGCTTTTGGGATCTGCCTGTAACTCAAAAATCAGCCTCGCTTTTTCTAAGGCACCTTTTCTCAGATTTTCAGAGTGTTTTTTACCGCTACTCGCATTCTCAGTTGGAACATGCTGAATCTGTAATGTGTAGTCTGCTGATCTGTAGTAATTATTGAGTGTTTCGATTATGAGAAATTGCAATTGAATTGAAGTGATATTTAGCAATCGTGCAACATCAAACCCATTGAAATTAAATTTCATTTTGAATTGCTGAAACTTCTTTTCATTATGTCACCTGTTGAATTGTCGAAGTGAGAATATCGCCTCTATAATGATGTCCAAAATCATTGAACCACATCAAAATATCACTGGCGACGATTTATGACCTAGACTCAAGAGACGATAGAAGAAGAACTTAATACATTACTGGGCGGTTATGGTGATAAATATGCAATTAGTTTTTCTTGATTACTTAAAATAAATTGTTCAACTTGCTCAGGGACAATTACAAATTGCCCGTCAGGTTTATTGATGTCTGAGGCGATCTTGGCCAGGAATTTAACAGGGGCTATTCCTGCAGAAGCGGTTAATTTTAGCTCTTCAAATATCAATTTCCGTATTTGGATGCATCACCAAAAATTTTTATGCTATTGACTTGGAAATCAATTTTAACTAGAATGTTAACATGATTTTTTTAAGGTGTTAAGAAGTGTGCTTTATTAAAATAAGTAATGTTAAACATAAAATATCAAACGCCGTAATTACAGATATTAGCCCTTATTGTTGTATTGCTAAAATATCTGTAAATACGTTAAATCATATCCCTGGACAATACATATCACTGTCTTGTAAAGATGGTCCAGAAAGGTTCTTTTCTGTAGTATCTCACTCCCCAAAAGGAGACGATTCCTCTGAATTATCAATTCTAATTAGCTTTACCGAAAAACAATCCCCATCATATAAAATAATAGAAAAACTAAAGGCGAAGAAAGAAATTTTCCTCTCCGGTCCTTTTGGTGATGCATATTTTCGTGATTCTGAATTTGGAAGTGTATTAATTTCATGCGATTATGGGGTTGCTTATATAAATGGGATTGTTAATGGACTAAAAAAAACACTTATTCTAAAAATCATTTACTAATAATAATAACTGAAAAGGATGATGACACTTTTTCGAATGATTTTTTATCTTCATTACCAAATAATATAAATCTAGTAAAATTTAATTTAAGATATAACGAAAGGGATGATTTATTTCTTAAATCTATTATTGATGTTATTGGAGAAGAATATTTGATGAATTCTAATTTCTATATAGGAAGTGGGAAGTCTTTTTTTACTGAATTTAATAATATTCTTTTATCAAATAGGGTTGGCAAAAGCAGGATTTTTTCAGATAATAAAATTAATTGTTTATAATATTAATAGATAGAGGCATTTTATGATTAAAGAAAACTATTTAAGTCGTTTGAAAAATAAAAGACAGGTTTACATTGATTCTAAGTTGGTTACAGATATTCTCGAAGAACCTACATTTAAAGGTGCTATAGATAGCATTTCTGAATATTACGATCTTCAAGAAAAAGAACCTGATGTTTTTACATATTCAGAAGATGATAAAAAATACCATATAAGTACTTTAATACCTAAAGATGTCAATGATCTTATAAAAAAAAGAATTAGTTATAAACGTGTAGCTGATCTATCTTTCGGTATGTTGGGAAGGACTCCGGATTTTATGAACTGTGCATTAGCTGCTATGGCTAAAAACGCCGCAGTATTGGGTTCTTGCCCACATACGAATTTTTCAGATAATGCTATTAATTATTATGATAAGTGTCGCAATAATAATCTTTTTATTGGTCATGGAGCTATTAATCCACAGATGGATCGTGGAATACAATTAGGATTACAAAACAATAATTTCTGTGGTGTAAAAGTAATAAAAGAGAATGACCAAGGAATCATTGTTTCAGGTGCGAAAATGATTGTGACTTTAGCACCTATCGCTGACGAGTTATTGATCTTTAACATGCCAGGGCTGGTAAAAGGGGATGAAGATTTCGCGTTAGCTTTTGCAGTACCCGTCAGCGCGCCTGGGGTTAAGCTTATATGTCGGAAGCCGCTACAACATAAAGATTATAATACTTTTGATCATCCCATATCAAATCTATTCGATGAATCTGATGCTTATATGATTTTTGAGAATGTTTTCATTCCTTGGAATGAAGTGTTCGTGTATCGAGATGTAGATAAATCCAATAGCTTCTATGATAAAACTAAAATTCGTAACCACAACGGTCATCAAGGTATTGCTAGAGGCTTATCTAAGGCAGAAATGCTAACTGGTATAGCTATTGAATTAGCTGAGAAAATGGGACTGACTGGATTCTTGAATGTACGTGAACAGTTAGGAGAAATGACTTCCTGTTTAGAGTTAGTGCGTGGGGGGATACTTTTAGCAGAACACGATTCTAGCATTGAAGATGATATTGCTAATCCAAGTATCCATGCTATTCAGGCCGTAAGATATCATTTTCCTAAATGGTATCAAAGTATGGTGAATATCATCCAATCACTTTCAGCGGGTTCTATGTTAGCAGTTCCTCATCATGGTGATTTTAGTAATGAAAATGCAAATATCATCAGTGAATCGTTAAAAACTAAATCTATGGAGGCTAGTGAAAGATGTTTTCTACTAAATCTTGCATGGGACGTTAGTGGTGACGGTTTCGGACAACGGCAAATGGTTTATGAAAAATATCACGCCGGTGATCCTATTCGTATTGCTGCTATGCACTATTTGAATTATCCGAAAGAAAATATATTCATGCATCTTAATAAAATAAAAGGGATATATAATGATTCGTTGTGCATGCCTAGCTTACGCTCAAGATAATAAAATATTACTAGTCAGAGTTAGAGAGAATGAAACTTGGTATTTTCCCGGAGGAAAGATTGATGAAGGTGAATCGCCAGAAACTGCTTTAATTAGAGAAATAAAAGAAGAGTTAATGGTGGATTTGAATTATCAAGAAATTAAATTTGTCTCTGAAGTAGTCGGACCTAATCATGATCATAAAGATATTGTTAGCCTTCTTATCTTTACAACTGACAAACTAGGATTCGTCCATCCTAGTAATGAAGTGAATGATGTGAAATGGTTTGGTTTTGATGAAACTGAATATATGGCCCCTGCGGTCATTGAATCTTTAAGGATTATAAAAAATGTCATTTAATTATGAAAAGTTAAGTTCATTATTTAAGAATAATGATTTGGACATCATAATTGGTTCTACTAAAGAAAATTGCCGTTACTTCGGAGGTTTTACTCCGGTGGTAAAGACGTTGAATCCATATTTTGGACAATCATATGTAGTTTTACATAAAGACGAACCCGAAAAAGTTAATATCGTACATTCAATTGGTGAGATTGACCAGGTGCTTGATTCTTTTTCAAATATTGGGCATGTGCAACCGTATGGACTTTTCTATAGGGAGTATGATGGTAAAAGTGGCCTGACTCAAGATGAGATAGTTTTGATGGAGTATAGCACTGTTCCTAAAACCATCATATCAGCAACGGAAGCATTAGCTATTTTAATCAAGAAATTAGCTAATGGAAAAAATATAAATAAAATTGGCTACGACGAAGATGGATTGCAAAGTGATATTTTTGTAAATATTAAGAGTGAATTTCCAAGAGTATTTTGGGAAAAAATTTCATCGGGCTTTCGTAAAGTTAGGCATTTTAAAACAAAAAATGAAATTGAACTCTTGTCTCTATCAGCACGGATAAATGAATCTGCAATACATCATGTAGTAAGTAATGTAACCGATGGAACTTCAGAACTTGACGTAGCAAAATGGTTTAATCAATCACTAGTAAGTCAAGGGGCACTACCATCTCTAACCATGATAAAGGCCGGAAGACATGCAGTAGGAGGTCAACGAAAACAAAAGGAAAATCTTACTTTAAGGTCTGGTGATATATTATGGTTCGATTCAGATGCAGTGTACGAAGGGTATTGGTCGGATATCGCTCGCGTATATGCTATTGAGAAGGTAAGCCCAGAAATACTTCGTCGTTATGAAGCACTCAGGAATGGCATGTTAGCTGCGTACTCTTTTATTAGGCCAGGAGTAACAGGGAAACAAGTTTTTGAACATGTTATGGAAACGGTTCACAAATCTGGATTTAGAGAATACAGGCGTCATCATGTTGGACATGGTATAGGATTAGAACCTTATGAACATCCAATCTTATCACCACATGACAACACTATTATTGAAGAAGGCATGGTCTTATCTGTAGAAACACCATATTACGAGTTTGGTTTTGGTGCGCTGCACATTGAAGACCCCCTAATTGTTGGTGAAAATGGAAACGAATTTTTAACAGCTTTCCCCGTCCCTGAATTAAAAATACTGTAGAGTCATTTATGAAACTAGTAGAAAAAGTTAGTCAATTGATTGGTGATACTCCAGTTTTTTCCTTATCACACTCACTTATTCCGGATAATAAAAAACTATATCTCAAACTTGAACAATTCAATCCGAATTTTAGTATCAAAGATCGTACAGCACTAGGCTTAATAGAAAAGGCTCTTGAAAGTGGTAAATTAAAACCAGGTGGAACAGTAATTGAGTCAACTTCAGGAAACTTGGGTAAATCGCTAGCAATGCTCAGTGCGAGTTTAAAATTTAAGCTAATTGTAGTGGTCGATCCAAAAGTAAGTAAGAATTCTTTGAATTGGTTTAAAGCTTTTGGTGTTGATGTTGAAACGGTAACAACTCCAGACGCATCTGGCGGCTTTCAAACAGCTAGGATAGCAAGAGTTAAGGAATTACTTAAAGATAACCCTGATGCGTTTTGGACGAATCAATACGATAATCCAGATAACCCTCACTATCATGAGTCAGTTACCGCCAATGAGTTCCTTGATATACCTGCTGATATGATCGTGGGTACAGTAAGCACAGGGGGACACTTTACCGGAATAAGTAAAGGTATAAAAAAAGTTAATAGCAATATGAAAAGCTTGGCTTGTGATGTTGCAGGTTCCGCAATATTTGGTTCTCAATTTCATCCTTATCTATTGAACGGTTTAGGCCTTAGCTGGCGTTCTGATAACACTCATATTGATGCTTTTGACTATCTACTTAATGTTAGTGATCAAAATGCTATTTCAATATGCCATATGATAGCTAAAGACCTAGGCTTGTTATTAGGTGGTTCTTCTGGTGTAGTTATTTTCAGTGCTTTAGTAGCCTTACAGCTTCAGAATATTAATTCAGTAGTAGCTATAGCACCTGATACAGGAGTTAACTATCTTGATCAGTTTTACGATGCTGAGTGGTTATTAGAAAAAGAAGTTCAGTTGCTGACACTTGATGAACTGAAACAAGAAGTAAACAAAAGTGTTTTATCCATAAGAAAAGTAAACGAGTAATTATGATTGAAAGAATAGTACATAAGCTACTTTTGAATATTGCGCCTGAAAAGGCGCATCACCTATCAATATTTTTACTTAGGTTTGTACCAATTAGAAAAAAGAAAGCAAAGATAAAATCTCTGAGATTAAGGGTTTTTGATCGTTATTTCCCACATCCTCTTGGGCTTGCGGCTGGATTTGATAAAGATGCACAAGCCTACAGTAGTTTGTCTAAATTGGGGTTCAGTTTTGTTGAAATAGGTTCAGTTACACCGATACCTCAACCAGGTAATAGTAAACCTAGGTTGTTTAGATTAAAAGAAAACCGCGCTATCGTAAATAGATATGGTTTCAATTCTAAAGGTATTGGATATGTTGAAAAAAGGTTGGTAGGTAGGAGTCGTGATGATTTTATTGGCGTAAATTTAGGTAAGAATAAAAATACTACTAATGATATGCAGGACTTCATTATAGGAGTTGAAAAGTTAATTGATTATGCTGATTACATAACTATAAACTTATCATCGCCAAATACACCTGGGTTAAGAGACCTTCAAAATATAGACGTTTTAGAACCATTTATAAAGGAAATTGATGTTATAAGAAGCATAAGAAATAAAAAATGCAAGATTCTTATTAAGTTATCACCTGATATGGATATTGTTCAAGAATGTAAATTGCTTAGATACCTTTCTACATCTCAGGTGGATGGATTGATAGTAAGCAATACAACTACAGATAGAACTATGTTAGATAAAGTTCCTGACCATTTGATAAATGGAGGCTTATCAGGTGAACCATTAAAATTAAAATCTAGAGAGATGCTTAAAAGAACCTACGAAATAGTCGGTAAGAAAAAGGTGATAGTATCTTCAGGTGGGATTGATAGTGGATATGAAGCATATTTGCGAATATGTATGGGGGCGAGTTTGTGCCAGATTTACAGCGCCTTAATATATGAAGGTCCTTCAATAATAGATAAATTCAACCAAGAAATTGAATCTTTTATGATTAAAGACGGGTTTTCTACCTTAGAAGAAGCTAGAGGTTCTTATTATGCTAAGTAATCAAAATGATTTTGCACAGTTTTTAATAGAAAGTGATGTTGTTCAATTCGGTAATTTTGAATTGAAATCTGGTCGAATTAGTCCATATTTTTTTAATTTTGGCAAGTTGTGTAACTCTACATTATTGAACAAAACAGCATGGTTTTATGCGAAGCATATCGTTGAAAATAACATTTCTCCTAGTGTTATTTTTGGTCCTGCATATAAAGGTATACCATTATGCGTAGCAATATCATTATCCTTGCAGAGGGATTTCGATATAGAGGTAGATTACTCATTCAACAGAAAGGAAGTAAAGAAATATGGTGATGGAGGAATCATAGTAGGTGCAAATTTAGACGGTGGTAATATTATTATTGTTGATGATGTTATTACTTCTGGTATGACTATTGATGATAGTGTTAATTTGGTTTCCAATTTAAATGGAAACATCATGTCTTATATTGTTGCACTCGATCGTGAAGAAAAAGGATTGGTCGGTAATGGTTCTGCGTTACGGGATGCTGCGGAGCGAACTGGTGTTAATATATTGCCTATAACTACAATAAGAAATATCATTGACTGTATGTCTTCTTCATCAAAATATAAAGGTAATATTAACAAAGTCGAAGATTACTTAAGTAAATATGGGGCGATTGATCTATGAAGATATTTAAATTAGGGGACTCAGGAAAGGAGTATGAAGTATCCTTTGAAAAAGTATCTTCTTTAAGACAATCTGAAGAAGTGGACAGTGCTGCCGTTAAGTATTTATCTGATGGTATTGTTGAAAACGGTATATGGAATACAATAATTCCTACTGAATACAATTCAGGTTGGATTATGGATGGGAATCATAGGTATAATGTTGCAAAAAAACTAGGTCTAAAATACTTACCAGTAGCTAAACTATGTTATACTGATACTAGAGTAAGTGTTTTAAATTGGAAAAGGGATGGAATGAGCTTTTTACTTTATATTTTAGCAATCTTTATTGGTGCGGCAATAGCAACTCAGTCTGCTATAAATAATCAATTGAAATCATTTTTAGGTGGAGGGGCACTACTGGCCTCACTAGTATCTTTTGTTTTAGGCTCATTCTTCCTCTTTTTTATTTGTTTGTTTAGTGGTGAGAAATTATCTCTTCTCTATCAAATTCGTAATGTTAATCCACTTTTTTTACTCGGTGGATTTCTTGGTGCCTTGTTTGTGTTTGGAACTACCTTTTTAGCTCCAAGACTAGGAGTAACAGCCATGATATCTTTAGTTATATTAGGCCAGGTAACTATGGCCATGATTCTGGATAAGTTTGGACTGTTAGGTATGCCTATTCGTGAAATTTTAACCTTACGTGTCTTTGGTGTGGTGTTCGTACTGATAGGGGTAGTCATGGTTAGTTTTGGTGGTAATTAATCATGCATCATAATCCCCTCAATTTTACTGTTTTTTGTAGAGGTTTGTATGCGTGTTGGGATTTTTTGTGGTTCATCTAATGGTAATGATGAAATTTATACAAACTATGCTAAAGAGCTAGTTGAGGTATTGTATCGTAAAAATATTGATATCGTTTATGGTGGGGGGCATGTTGGTATAATGGGTACAATAGCAGATACCTCGATAAATAAAGGAATGAATATTATTGGTGTGATGCCAAAAAAATTGGTTGAGCATGAGTTGGCTCATACTGGTTTAAGCGAAATAAAAATTGTGAGTGATATGCATGAAAGGAAAAAGATCATTTCAGATTACGCTGATTTTTTTATAGCGCTGCCAGGTGGAACTGGGACTCTAGAGGAAATATTTGAAGTATGGACTTGGGGGCAGTTAGGTTTTCATGATAAGCCTTGTGCAATCTTAAATGTAAATGGGTATTACGACTCTCTGATTGCCTTTTTTAGGGAAATGGTTGAAAAGAATTTCATGAAAAAGGAATATTTAGATATGCTTGTTGTATCTGAAGATCCTAATGTTCTCTTAGAACTAGTATTATCATATGAGCCACCAAGGTCTAAGTGGAATTAAACGATTGGTTAGATATATATATGAATATTGAATTAAAGCCCTAAATATTAGGGTTCAGACCGCTGACAAACCTCATTAAAAATAACGGGGTTTGTTCCTTTCATTATGAATCATAATGCAACCCATTTTCCTCATTCATCCGGTTTTATCGCCTGGCAAGGTGTTATTTTAGCTCCTGCTGCATTGACTCTGCTCGTCCTCCAGAGATAAAAACAACATAGCATGGCGACCAGCAAGGCTATCTTCTTGATATTTTGGGCCGTTGCCGCCAAAAGACACTATATTTGCACTTTCAGTCCCTCCCCCCCCCCCCGAAAACGGGCATAACGGTACCCATGATGCTACTTCGCATCCGCAAAACTGCGTTCTATCGTCTCCTTTCGCCGTTTGTAGGTCCTTTTACCCCACGGCGTTAGCCGGTTTTCCCTAGCCTGCTCCTCACTGTCTTCCCAGACATGACGGGTGATCGTTTTTCCCCCTTTGGCCTGCGTACAGGACGCGCGTTTCGGGCAATACTGGCAGATATCCGCCGCCGCTTGATAATGCCGGTATCCCTCCCGGCCGGTCGTTTTATAAATCAGCTTTTCGCCTTGGGGACACACATAGCAGTCCTGCTGCTTGTCATAGGTAAAATACTTCTTCTGGAAGACGTTCGGCCCCTTATTCGGGCGGCGGTAACCGATTATCGGAATGACGTCTAACTGTTCCGTTAAGTAACAAACCGGGGCAGTGAAGTACCCCGCATCCAGTCCAACAGCAAGGGGGCTGAGACAAAAGCGGCTAAGCTGGCGCTTCAACCGTTCAATGAAGGGCTGGCTGTCGTGGACATTGCCCGGTGTCGCGTAAGTATCGGTGATAATCCCGACTTGCCCATCCACCGTACGGTGGTCAAGGTAAAAGAATCCCCTGGGTTTGTTGGTCCGGTGCATAAATCCGCTGTCCGGATCAGTGGTGCTGACCTTCGTCTTTCTCTGCCGTTCCTGAAGGGCTGGCTTCAGACTTTTTTTCCGGCCTCAGCCCGGTCTTCATTGACAGCGTTATCCAATGCGTCAAAATAGGCGCCAGGGGGCACAGCACGTTGTTCGCTCTTGGATTTATGCGGATTGGCACTGGCTTTCAGGTGAGTGCTGTCAGTATAGAGTATCCGTCCCCCCACCAGCCCTCTGGCGATGGCCTGCTCAACAATATTATCAAAAATCTGCTGGAAGACCTCGCTGTGATTGAAACGGCGGCGGCGGTTTTGGCTCAGGGTTGAAGCATCAGGCACTTTCTCTGTCAGTCCGAGGCGCAGAAACCAACGGTAAGCCACATTCACCTGAATTTCCTGTACCAGACGGCGTTCACTGGGAATACCAAATAAATAGCCGAGTAACATCATCTTAATCAGCCTGACCGGATCGATGGCAGGCCGGCCATTATCGTGGCAATACAACGGGGCAACTAATTCACGGATAAATTCGAAATCAATGGCGGCATCGACTTGACGGACCAGATGGTTTTTGGGGACCAGCTCGTCAAGCGAAAGGGTTTCTGGCGGAAAAGTCTGGGGAGGCGGTGTTCTTAACATGGCGGCAAGCTCCGTCTGGTGAACGGAACTTCATTAAAACAAAGTGCCGGATAAAAAACCAGCACTTTGTCAATAATCTGGCACTTTCACATGTGAAACCGTCATTCCGCACCTCATTCCTGATTTAAAAATAGTGTGATCTTACGCATATTTTACATATTTATTGTTCCCATGAGATTGACGGCGATCGCCCATTTTGATCTATTACTTTTATTTGCCGGAAAGTGAATATGCTCAAGTCAGAACCTGCCATTAAACGTCTTGATCACCCTGGTCTCATCGCGGCTTTCTGCTATGAAGCCGGATTGCCCCGTATCATTGATGCCATCATGCCAAAATATTCGGGTCACACCGTTTCTCATGGCGAGGCTTTTCTTGCGATGATCCTTAACGGGTTGGGGTTTCACAGCCGGACACTGCACATGTTTTCCGGTTTTTTCCAGCATAAGCCGATTGAACGTTTGATTGGCCCCGGTATTGATGCTGGACATCTGAATGATGACGTGCTGGGTCGTACATTGGATGCTTTATATGAGGCCGGCGTGTCAGAAGTCTATCAGATACTGGCTGAACAGGTCATTGATAAATTGGGCATAACACCCCATTCTGTGCATCTCGACATCTCCAGTTTCCATGTGGATGGCGAGTACAAGTCTCCTCTGAAAGACGACACGCAGCGTATTGAACTGGTTCGGGGTACAGCCGCGACCATCGGCCTGAGCTGAACCAGGTTATCCTTGAGCTGATTTGTGAAAATCAGGCCGGGATACCCGTTTACATGCAGGCGATGAGCGGAAATACCAATGATACCCGGGCGTTCACAGAATTCACAAAACATCATATTCGTTGCCTGAAAGCCGCGCAGAACAGCCGCTACTTTGTCGCCGATGCCGCCCTTTATAGCGAAGAGGC
>NZ_JBHFKV010000028.1:0-66415 GCF_042879355.1 Photorhabdus sp. RM71S
CGGAACTCATCGTGGCGCGGGTATCCATACTCATAGAGACGCCGGATAGATTTAAGCAAGCCAACCATACATCAAAATTAGTGTTGCAAAAACGGGGAAGACCATAGATTTCCTTTGGCGAGAAAGATGCCTACTATAGCAACTGACCGCCCTTCTGAAAAATTGCACTTATTAGTCGAATCTGCCTATTATTATTAATTTTTGATAAAAAATATTGATAAAATAAATATCAATCATATGATCAAAAATATCATTATGTTTATTGCTCATATAGCAAGGAACTAGAAGAGGTTTTAAATAGTCTTAATGGCTTTCTTTTTGAAGTATTAGGCAATTGGATTTAGATTATTGGTAACACTAAATGGCACAAAGAAATATTGAACTAACTCATCTGTTACTGATCCTTAAAGAGGAAGTATTCGTATTACTGCCCAGAAGAATAAAAAAGATGATTTAACAGAAAACGGTTATCAATAGACGAAATTAGAGAGAAATACGGATCAAGTAAGACGATGAAATTAAATAATCGTTTGTCATTTTTTTAACATCGATTAGAATATTCTGATTGTAGAATAAGAGGATTTAGTAAAATGAAAACTTTAAAATATGCTGCAATACAATTTCTTTCTGATATTCAAGTTAACCGATGCCTGAAACTTTCATATTATGATGCTGTGGAAGGTCTTAGCAATTATGGACGGAATATGATTACCTTCTGCTATGTACTGCGCGATAGCAGAGCAACGGCTGGTTATTTGATGGATCTGATTTCTAGTCTTCTGGAATATGTTATAATCCTTCACATTGAAGAAGGGAATGATGTACGTACTGTATTTAAGGCTAACCATCAGGATAAAGCACTGGCGCTGTTTCATTCTTACATTTTCAGCGGAAAGAAAGCATCAATAACTGCTGAATGAGCAACACGTGAATCTATTATTCTAGATTCTTGAAATGGATGTTTTTGGCATTTGGAAAATACTTATTTTAATGATTATTATATATCTGTATTGATTTATTATATTGGGTATATATAATAGGTAATATAGAAAAACGGAAGGCCGTTTTTCTTCATCTTGGCAAAGGCCAGACTCAAAGGAGTGTATAGATATGTTCAATAGTGAAATTACTCGTAAAATAGAAATTCTGAAAACTAATTATGCCTTAGCAGAGTTTATTGATGATATTTATCTTGAAAAGACAGCTAATGCTTTTAATAATCTTTCTTTTGATCCAGAAAGTCGAGTATTATGGTGTCAATTAGATTATGCTTGGCGTTTATGCAATCAGAAAAATCTAATACTAAAACGCATTGAGACAGCTCAGCAAAGAGGTGAAATAGTTGCTGAAGATTGGGAACTACAATTTGACAACTGGTTTAAATCGTTTCGTAATCGTATGAAAACCGCATTTGAAAGCTATCTATCAACGATGAGTAGTTGCGCTAATCCGGTGATAACAGGATCGGCTAACTTCCCTGTTGAGCGTATGCGTAGAAGAGGCCGTATTGCCGAGGACAAGTACATTCAGATTGATGAATATGCTAAAAAGGCACCAGAGCGTTTTTTGAGAAGAATTATTCCATTTGGTGATGGTACAAATATTTTATTAAATACTCCGAATGCATCCGAGTTACTGATAACAGAAATTGCCCAATTGGAGAATAGTCACACAAAAATGGTTGGCGCTAATAAAATTATCCGCAAGACTTTATGACTCTGAACGCTCATGTAACATTTGAGCGGGTAGTAAAATCGGCACTTGAAAAATTACCGAAGATGTAAGTGGTGGAAAGATCAATAAATGTATATCCGGTGCATGTCACCGGATAAATTATCAGAAGAAGGCTAGGTTCATAAAGGAATATCGTGCAAAATAATCCATTCGTAGGCCGCTTTTTCAGTGGCATTAGTTGGATTAAAGAGGGATAAAATGACTAACACGCCTTTTTCTATGCTGTCTTGTGCTTTTCGTGTTCGGCTAGTTAAAACATGGATAATGTCCTCTGGCTTAAGTGCTGTTACAGGGGCAGAACTCATTCATAAAGTTGCACTAGAAAATGGGTTTATTCGGCGGGAAAAGCCAGTTCCTGGTTCTGCATTGGCCGAGTGGTCTAAAAAACACTCTACTCCTTTATGGGCTGCCCTTGCTGCGTTAACGTTACTACTAGAAAATGGATGGTTTCCGCAGAACAATGAAGAATGGGCTGGTTTTGCTTCCCTTTTTGTTAAAATGCAGAAATCAAAAGATTTAGACGAATTGCTTGATGCATTGCCAGCGAAGTTTGATAAACCAATTGCAGCCGGTTGGATTAGTGCTGCTATCGAAGAAGATGAATGTTATAAAATAATAAAAAGTAAAAGGATAGCAATGTGACTTTCCGAGATTTGGAAAAAATCATTACAGCTTGTAAAAGTGATGCTTTTACATTCATTTTATTCTTTAGATTTATTTAATAGCGGCTAGGGTTGCGTAGATATCGATACTATAATTGCAGAAACTGGGCTTAATAATGCAAATATTTCATTTGTGACAAATTGACTAAAAAGCACGGAGGATTGACTATTAAAATTGTTATTTCCTGTTTCTGATTATTAGTTCACTTTTGTATCAGAAAATCAGGTCTTGCAGGTGTTTATAACCTTGGGTAAATTCCCGTTTTTCTATTCATGCCTTGAGCGTATTCATCAGCAGCGCACGGATCTTCATTATTTTTGTCCTGTTCCGTCATATTGCAGGTTAAAGGTAAATTAATCGAAAAGTGTACACTTGTCTGCCCTTCATGCTTGCATGCATGAAGGGCTATCGCCTTGAATACATCATAATTACATCATTTTTACGACAAAATAATCTTGACAATACAACATAATTACACCATTATTACGCCATGTTTTAGTGATTGTGTCATATGCACGTCACTATTGCATCAAAATTACTTCATTTTGAGCGAGAGTAATATAATATGAAGCCCAAAAGCATCAGGGCAGCCATTCAAATGATGTTGCCCGAAGTGGAAGAAATGTTGTCTCTGGGAGTATCGAGAGAGGACGTATTCAAAGCTGTTTCAGATCGGTTTGGCCTCGAAAACGTCAATGTCAGAAGTTTCGATACTGCGCTATACCGGGCGAGACAAAATAGGCTGAAGCTTGGTAACGCATCATCTAGATTGCACAATACAGATGAAGTGATAACCAGCCCAAGAAATCGTGTATTGTACAAAGCACAAGAGGATGTACAAAAGGAGGAAGAAAACGCCAGCAATAATCCAGGTATTATTGGGAAAGAGTTTTTCGATGAAATCAACGATTTGTTTGATCCAACAAAATATGTAGATAAGTACTGAGGTAATAAATGAAAGTAGTGGTAATTAATTACAGTGGCAGCGTAGGGAAAACTTTATTATCAACCTATCTTTTTGCCCCTCGTATGAAAGATGCGAAGTTTTTCGCTATTGAAACTATTAACCAGTCGGCGTCGGATTTAGGTATTGAGAATGTAACCAGTTTCAAAGGAGATGATTTTTCCAAACTGATTGAAGATATGGTATTTGAAGATGCCGCAATTATCGATATTGGAGCATCTAACGTAGAACCTTTTTTAATGGCTATGTCCCGTTTTGATGGTGGCGCGAATGAATTTGATTTGTACTTCATTCCTGTTACTCCCGAAGACAAAGCTATTAAAGAAAGTATTAAAACAGCGCATACTTTACGTAAAGCTGGTGTGGACAATAAAAAAATTATTTTCGTACCAAACCGCGTTGTACTCGGTGATGATGTGGATGAAGTATTACGCCCTGTTTTTAATTTCGTGAAAGAAACGAGAATTGGTAGTATCAATAAAAACTCTGTAATCTACGATAGTGAGGTTTACGAATATTTGGCGCATCATAAGATTTCGTTTGAAACTCTGACGGCTGAAGATGCAGAAGAATTTAAAGCAAGAGCCAAACAATCGACCGATGCTGATGAACGCCGTAAAATGGCCCGCCGTTATACTTATATGAAGCAGGCCATTCCGGTTAAAAACAATCTGGATAAAACATACAGCCTGTTAATCGGAGAGTGATATGGATAAGCAGCCCGATAAATTAGACGTGTTGATGGGATGGTTTTTAGGGGATGCGAAGGAAATCAACGAAGCGCAAGAGGCCATGCTAAAAAAACAGGCTGAGTTACTTCAACACCTCGAAGAATTGAACGGAAATCTGGTTTCTGCGGCAGAAGAAGTCAGACGTGACATGAAGGAAGAAAGTAAGGCGCGGGCTGAGTTTTTGTCCCGGTGGCAAGCAGCTCAGCGAACCAGCGCCAGAAACATCATCAACCGCGTTGTGATCGTGACGGCTGTTTGTTCTGTGGTTGGTGCGGCCATCGTGTTTGCACTGATTGCCCTTATCCTGAAATAAGTCACCAGATGCCGGGCAATGCCCGGCTTTTTTTGAATAACAAAACGTGACTGTTACAGTGAAATATATGGACAAAAAGAATATATTCGGTAGTTAGCTTGGGAATGGTGAGCATGTAGCCGAGAATCTCGGTTAATAAATCAAATCGCGCAAAACATTTGTCCGGTCTGCCATATCAATATTGCAATTTTATTTTGCATTTCATCAAATTTATTGATGAATCCCATTATATCATGTTTCACAACGTTTATCATTACTTCCGTTAGTATAGTGCTCCTTTCTGCGCAACAATTATATTCAAATGAAGTTAAAAAACTGATCGCTGACTCGTTGGCTACTAAGTAAAGCCAATAGCTAATACATATATATTAGCTATTGGCCGTTCTTGATCTTGCCCTTTTCTGATTTAGAGTTGATACCTTTGGGAAAGGGAGGCCAGCTACGGCAGTAACAGGCCTCCTGAGGGTAATCAGCGAAGGAGTGCCGATTACTGATGAGTGTATCTAAATAGATTACTTATGAAAAAGAATAATCACTACTCTCGGACTTTAATATGTTTTTTCACAGAAAAATTACTGGTTATCGCAGCTATTCGGTCATTATCCCCAGTTAGCTTGTCAATTTTGCTTACTCCCAATAAGGGAAACCATGAGATTCCCCGGCGTAACTATCAATCCAAATGCTTTTTTATAAAGATCATAAATTTATTATATACATACATTGATATATAATTGTAATTTGTTGTATAATGAAGACATAGAGATGGAAGGCCATCTTTTATTACAGGCGAAATGCCAGACTCAAAGGAGCTACACTTGAAAACAACTACTAATACACAAACTCAAAAACTATACCTCGCATATGGAATTTGGTATTTTATATTCTAAAATTAGAATAAATAATTTGTTAAATATATTCTGCTAATTGTTCGTTTTAGCATTAGTGTTACATAATAAATCCTTACTCATTCATGACAGATGATAGAGTAGGGGTTAATATAAAAAAGAATTTTATTATGAAAAGCTCTGTTAGATTTACATCTGAACAAGTGAATTATGTGGATCGTAAAGAAGAAATTATATTCTCTATTTCTATTGAGAAAATTATTTCTTATCGTGACCATATGTTGAAGTTAATTGATCAAGCGATTGATATATTAAATCAATCTCAGTCTTTATCACTTGAAATAGGTGGTGGTAAATTATCTGATTGGGAAATAAGGTTTGGCGGATATGGTAAAGAGGATATCTTAAAAAGAATTACGAAAATAAATGATCGCATTATTTGGAGTAGCTTAATGTATAAGTCGGGCATGTTTAGCTTGATGGATGAACAGGCTAGAGACGACTGGGAAAGAAATTTGGATAAAGGGGATTTTCCTGAGATAACAATGGAAAATATTGAAGCATCGTTTGAAAAATTGAGTCAAGAAAAAAATGAGATTTTTGAGCGAGGAGTTATAAATTTTTTTAAAAAATTGTCATGGGACTATAAAACTAATATTCCATGTAAGTTTGGAAAAAAGATTATTATGAATAACTTAGTTAAATATAATAATTATTGGGGCTTTAGTATATGTTCGTCTGGTAGTAATAAATTAGATGATCTTGAGAGAGTATTTAATATTCTTGACGGCATAAATTTTAAAGATCATCGAAATAACATTGGGATGTTATTTTATGATCACTTAAGAAATTCGAAAGAAGCAACTGAGTACAAAGGTGATTATTTTAGTATTCGTTATTTTAAGAAAGGAACTGGTCATATATTATTTAATAGATTAGATTTGTTGTAAAAGTTAAATGATATCATTGTACGCTATTATCCAAACGCATTGCCTGAACGAGTTTAATAATTAGAATAAAATTAAACTGACGAAGATTAATCTGCAATTAAAAATAATAATAAAAATTCTGTTAGGTTGTGTTTCTCATTTTAGATTTGATCAATTAATCCAAGGTAACAGGCATAATAATTGTATCCCTGTCAGACGTGAGAATAGGTGGAAAATGGACGAAGAAATTACATTGACAGCTATATATCTAGCAGTAGCTGCAAAAGAAAATTGGGAAAACTTTATTAAAATTATACGTACAGAACAAATAGGAGGAGAGATAGATTTAATGTCTATGTTAATCAATCATGCGAAAGCTGTTGACGCCGTAGCTAATATGCTCAATGAAAAAGGCTATGACTTTCCCGGATGCTGGCTTTATGATGTTGTTGAAAATTTTGGGTCGTTATTAGTGACTGAAAATATATTGTTGTTGAAAGAGCAGGCAGCTAGAAAATTAGCAGATATACTGATAAAGTGGCTTCCTGTAGCAATATCTGAGTATGCTTGTTTTACTGAAGAGGTAAAAGGATCTTATCTTGCAGCATGTAAGTTATAATGGGCAGGGGTAAATAAGACGTTTATGCTAGGTTAAAAATACTTTGGAGAATATGGGGTTGTCGTTGCTCTCAGACTAGTAATCTAAAATAAATTTGTTTAGTATTAAATAATAAAATTAGAGAAGTAAAAATCCTGATTACCAACTCAGGATTTTTATTATTACATATAGTAATATTTGGTTAGAATTAGTTTGTGGACTGTTTATTATTTTTTACTAATGTTTTCCAGTTATTTTTTCATCTTCACAGTAGCATCTTTGATGACTTTAGAAAAACTCTTTTGAAGAGCTATTGTATAGCCGTAAGTAGATAGATCTTTTTTCGCCAGAGCAATTAAAAGCGTTCCGCTTTTTAGTTGCTTTTGATTGTTCAATTATCTGGGGCCCCTTTCGGCTCCCCGCCCGCAGGCGGACGGGTCGTCGCCTGCACTCTACCTGGCCTGTGCAGTCGCACAGGCCAGCTTCCGCAGAGCCACGCGAGCGTGTCTCTGTCCATTCGGATAGCAAGCGATGCCTAAGGTCAACTCCTTAGCGCTTGCAGCGGCTAAAGCCGCGCCGCTAAGGTTGCCACGTCGTTCCGACATGGCGGGTGTGTTCATTCTCTTGACCATTGTGACTTATCTCTCGGTGAGTTCTCACGCGGAGGGCTGTGTGTAGCACCATCCCTGTTCAGAAAACAAAGGTAAATTGCACGCCTACGGTATCAGTGGCAAGGGCTAAAAAAATCACTTATTTGATTGTTTTTTATCCGCTTATTTTCTTTATTTTTTGCTGCTGTTTGTCACTTTATTTTTCGGCCAGTGGTTATGGTAATGGTTTACTGACTGGTGCATTTGGGGGTACCTTCGGCTCTCCGTCCTGAAGTCCGGGTTGTCGCCTAGCGACAACCGCATACTGGCAAACTGCTGCCAGTACGGGTTTTACGGAGCCACTCAGTCGTGTCTCCGCCCATGCGGGTGCCAACCGATGCTTGACGTCAACGGCACGCTAGCAGCGGCCTGCGGCCATGCCGCTCTCACTGCCCTGCGATACCCCCGCAGTGCGCTAAGGCGGCCAGATTCTCTGGCCTTCTTCCGGTGTTTCTCCCGTGACACTGTATCCTGCGCTGTTCCTTTTCGTGTGTCAGCCTGCGTCAGGGGACATCGAAGTCAACAGGCCGCGCAACGCGCTGGACGCATAAATTTTTGTCCTCGCTCGCCCAAAAATTTATGCGTCCCCTGTGGACTTCTTCGTCACGCCTGCCGCCTTCCGTCTTCCCACGAAAACTCCCCAGCGCCGGAGAACTCTGGCAGGGGGAAATACACCAGAAAAAAGCCAGAAGGAGTAGGCCGAAGCTGTGGCCGCGCAGTATACCAATATGACCCTTGAAGACTATCAGGGTACGCATTTTCGTCTTGTCCTGAGTCGTCATCCCTGCCGGATGGCGGTGAAGCCATAAACAAATCCATCGCCAGCTATGGCGTGAAAAAGTAGTAAGCAGTGAGAGGTGCCGGACGATGGGCGTCCGGCAGACAAAATCAATACATACGAGGTATCAACTATGTCAGTATCAGAGTTTAAAGCTAAGGCGATAAAAAAATCCAGCCCTAAAAAGAAGAACAATGTTGTCTCTGAGGTGTTGGTAAAAACCTTAGAAAATACAGCCGTGAAGATGGCACCCTTTTCACAATTTTTTATCAGCGAACTCAACGTTCGTTTGATCCCGCACACGGATGAAGAACTTAGGGAACTAGCTGACAGTATTAAAGCTGTTGGGATTCTGCAAAACCTTGTAGCAATCGAGCTGCCTGATGGACGTTTGGAAGTGGTTGCAGGTGGTGGGCGCACTAAAGCTACCGGCCTTTTGGTAGCTGATGGCGTGGTCGATACCGAAACGTTCATGGTTCCGTATAAGCCTATTCCTCGTGAGCTGGGCGTTGTGGCGTCTGCTACTGAAAACGGGAAGCGTAAAAACATGCATCCCTACGAGCAGTTGATAGTATTTCGCCAGATGAGTGAATCCGGCAAGACTCTAGCCGAGATTAGTGCTTTGCTGGGTTACAGTACCCGTCATGTACAGAAATGTCTGAGAGTGGCTGGGATGGCTACGGCGTTGGTTGATGCGCTGAAAGAGGACCAGATCACCCTCGATCAGCTGCAAGCCTTGTCTGCCACCGAAGATCACCAACGCCAGCTCAATATCTGGACGAATGCCAGTAATTTATATCTGCGTCAGCCCCAACAGCTGCGCGGTGCCGCTTTGCAGGGGGAAGTCTCTGCCGAAAATAATCCGATGCTGGAATTTATCGGGCGCGATGTTTACGAGAAGAACGGCGGTGCGTTTCGCTTTGACCTGTTTACCGATCAGGGGTTTATCACTGAACCGGCATTGCTTGAGCGTCTGGCTCAGGAAAAACTGCATGATATCGCAAAACACATCAGCGCAGAGGAAGGTTGGGCGTGGGGAGAAGGACGGCTGAACACGGTTAAAACATGGGGTGAGGATGCACAGCTTTATCGGGTATTGAGAACACCGTCACCTGTTTATACCGACGAAGAGGTTCAGCGTATGGAAGTGTTACAGACCACACTGGCCGAACTGGAGAGTGAATGTGATGCGCTGCACGAAGACGCCGATCTAACCAGCCTTACCGATCAGAGCAATCTTTGTGAGTACGAACTGGACGAGCTGTGCCAGACCGCGACACATCGTACATGGTCGCAGGATATGAAAGCACAGGCTGGTGTGGTTGTTGCGCTGGTTGCCGGTGATGCTCACATTCAACGTGGTATTGTTTTGCGTACCGAAGAAACCGACCATGAAACGTCAGCTGGGGCGGACAATACCCGCGATGAGAATTCAGAACAAGATGATGCTAAATCTGCCAAGAAAGGGTTGTCAGCGGCACTGGTGAAAAGCCTGTCATCAGAACGAACCCTTGCTGTACAGGCTGCGCTGGCGTCTGAACCCGAGATCGCGCTGGTCGTCATGCTGCACAGTTTGGTCGTACAGACTTTCTATACCGGACGGGTGGAAAAACCCCTGCATGTGAGTCTGACGAAAACCCGAGACGGGTTGCTGAATAATGCGCCTACAGCAACTGACGATCTTGCCATGATGCAGCTGGACAAAGCGCACCGCGACTGGGAAGCCAAATTACCGGAAGATTGGCAACACAGCTATGATTGGCTGATGACATGGCCGCTGGCCGAGCAACTCTCCATGTTAGCTTACTGCATTGCAGGAGCGATCGACGGCGTAACCGAACAGGTTAATATTGAGGGTAAGGTGGGGTCGAAGCTGGAAGGTGTTGAAGCGCTGCTGCCCTTCAATATCCGTGACTGGTGGCAACCTAAAAAAGCTAACTTCTTTGGTCGCGTCAGTAAAAACACGATCACCGATTCTCTGATGGATGCCGGTTGCAGCAGAGCGGCGGTTGATGTGGACAAAATGAAGAAAGGTGCCGCTGCTGAGCTGGCTGAAAATGTGATCGGCAAAACCCGTTGGGTTCCGGCCTGTCTGCTGAATGATAAGACCGCCGCCGCACAGCTTGCCGCTGAAACTGACGGCACTATCCACCCGATTGCCGCCTGACAAGGAGACGCTGCCCGAAAGGGCAGCGGTTTAACGCGATGATAACAAAACTGATTCATAATCTGGTTAGCCTGGCCGAGTTAGCCGCGATGGATGCCGACGAACTGGAACAGTACGGTGAACGCGGTCCCGATTATCGCCATGTGCTGTCGTGCTCTGTACTTAAGCTGATTCAGGTGTCTGAAAACTGGCATATGGACGTGGAATACCGCTGTGAATTTGGTGGCCTGCACCCGGTACCGCTGCAATTTTATTGTCGGAATAACGAGAATCCTGACACTGACTGGTACTTGTCCAGTGCCGGCAGAGGGGGTGCTGCATGATCCCGAACAGCCATGCACTAGTACCACTGATGCCAGAACGACAGGCAGCTATAAAGGCCGTCATCCACGTCGAAGAAAAACGGGCAAAAGACCCGTACTGGAAGTGTCATTCATCTCCTTACGCGCAGGCATTTTTCCGATTTTTGTGCGGCAGCAGCAAAATTACGGGGCGTGCCATTAATCAGGTAATGGGAGTTTACTGGCGTAAGGAAGATAAAATCGCGCTGGCGCGTTACGAACAGGCATTCGATGTGTTTATCGGTAGCCAAGGGCAGTGCTGCCCATCACCACTGCCGTTTGATCTGGCTTGCCATATTTTTCCGGAAGTGATGTTCAGTCGTCATGATCGTCAGGAAAAGCGTTGGCAGCGGGAGGGACATCAGTATTCTCGCCAGGAAACGAAGCGCCGACAGGAGCGCGAGGCTCGCTATCAGAATCTGGTTGGTCGGACTGCAACTGATCTGGCTTTTCAGACACCTGAGACGCTGCGTGCTTGGTATCTGCACTGGTCGCAGCACGATATACGACAGTATGACATGGAGAAAATGCTCTGGTCTTGGATTGAACGCTGCCCATCACTGTCGAACCTGTCGCTCTGGATGGTGCCAAACAAAATCACGCTGCGGGAGGTCTGGTCATGAGCCTGACGGAAAAACGGCTGGCAGCCTGTCACAGACGTAGAATGAAGACCCTGAAGCTGCTAATTGAGGATCTAAGCCCATGTTGGGAGGGACTGGACGGGGGCATCGTGATGGCTTATGAGGAGCTATATCGGGCTGCGGATTATGTTATTGAGCAGTTGGACTATGCGCAATATGAAAAGGAAAAAGGACGCGAAGATTGAACCAATTAACTGTTCGCGTGGCTAGGCAAGTTGATGGTTGGTACGGTATAGTTAACGCGGCGCTTGAGGCTTTTTGCCTCATGACGTTACTGTCAGGTGGTTTATTACCTGTTGTGAGGCAGAAAGAAAAAAGCCCCGTAGTTAATTTTCATTAACCAATGAGGCGATCCACATGTCTAGTCAACATCAGGATAGCTCCTTTCCTTTCGCCATTCTTCAGCTGTATCGTCTGGTTAACGCTTCTGCCGCCAGTTCGACCAGTTTTTCGATTTGTTTTCGACTTTCATAACGCTTGTAGGTTCTGAGGCTGACGCCCAGTTCTTCAGCTGCTCTTTCCTGATCCCAGCCAAATTCTCTTCGCCAGAGTCTGAGTTCGAATCCTGATATTTAAACCTCTGAAAAATGCCAAAATGACACTTAAATGATAATGAAATTTTTCAAATTTTACCACCTGGGGCACCTTCGGCTCCCCGCCCTGCGGTCGGGTCGTCGCCTGGCGACAACCAGTCTGACTTTAGTCAGCCAGGTTTTACGGAGCCACGCGAGGCGCGTCTCCGCCCATGCGGGTGCCAACCGATGCCTGAGTCAACGGCCGCTGGCAATGGCCTGATGGCCATGCCGCTTTCACTGCCCGACAGCATGCTGTCGGGCGCTAAGGCAGCCAGATAAATCTGGTTTTTTCCGGCGTCATCCTTGGCTGCCGTTCCGGCTACGGTTCATTTTCGCGGGTCAGCCTGCATCAGGGGACGGAAAAGTCAACAGGCCGCGCCAGGCGCTGGTCGCATGAATTTTTTGTCCTCACGAGTTCAGCCAAAAAATTAACGCGCCCCCTGTGGACTTTCCCGCCGCTCCTGCCGCGTAACGTCTTCCCACGAAAACGCCCCGAAGCCGGTACAACCGGAAGGGAATGACACCAGAAAGAAGCCAGAGGCTTCACAGGAGAAAAATGATGAATAAGATGATGGTTTCTGCCCCCGCAGAGCAGCGCATGAGTTGGGATGCCGAGACAGAGCATGCGTACTGGCTGGCGCGTGAAAAATCCGCAGTTGCGGCCCCGGAAGAAATCGACGTGACCGCGTTTCACGAAGCTGCCGGACGTATGTACCCGATGACCGGACATGTGTACCCGATGAACTGGCAAAGCAACGGACAGGACACCGAAACCTTCATGATGCAGGAAATGTATTGCGGGAATGTGACTGAGATTTTCACCCGCATTGGGGCGCGTTACTTCCGTATGCGCGATTACAGCCATCTGAGCCACGTGGAGATCGTTGAACGCGTTAAGGAGGCAATGAAGGAGGACGGTAATACCCAGATGTAAATAAAGCAGGCTTGCGCCTGCTCTCTCTGCCGGTGACGCCCTAGGAAGTGGCACCGGCTGTCAATAACTTACATGGAGAATAAGCTATGACTTTTGAAGTTTCGATTATTGCGCTAAGTGTGCAGCATGTAAAGAAAAAGCGCATAAGTGCGTCACGCGCGACGATATCGCCGCGCGTGACCTCGATCCGGCCATGCGTGCCAGCGAGTAGGGGCACGTTCTGCGTGCTCTGGAAATGAAATGGGTTTATGCCTGATTTAATTCTGCCGCCCCTGACGGTGCGGCATTCCACAGGATTGAGGTTTTTTTAAATGTCAGAAAAAACGATTCCACTTATTGTTACGCTGAATGTGGCGCGTAAGCAGTTTATCAGCATATTTCGCCATACGGCACGCCATTTGGGGCGCTGGAGTGTGTTCAGTGATTTTATTACGCTTGCCGCGAGCGAGCTGGATATGGCCCGCATAAGAACGACAGAAAACATTGAGAACAGCCGGAGAATTTGCGATCGCTATGACGCTGCTGATCTCGAAAACCTGAAAAAGTTGTTTTCGTTGATGGTTGCTGCCCTTGATGGTAAGTTTCACGATTTTCTGGGTGCCATATTTATGGAACTTGAGCTAGGTTCAGGTGATATGGGGCAATTCTTCACCCCCTATGATTTGCAGTCGCTTATGGCCAGAATGCTGGCAAGCGAAATTGATGGTGTTATCAAAAAGCAAGGCTGGATCGAGCTTAGTGAACCCACCTGCGGCGCTGCGGGTATGGTCATTGCCTTTGCAGAATACATGCTTGAGGCAGGGTATAACCCATCAGAACAGCTGTATGTCAGTTGTATAGACATTGATCCGATTGCTGCTGATATGGCGTTTATTCAGCTTAGTTTACTGGGTATCCCCGCCGAAATCGTCACTGGCAACACCCTGACGATGCAGTTTAACCGCGTCAGATATACCCCTGTTTTTTATATCAATAGCTGGCGCGAGCGTCTAGCGTTCCGGCAACGCGTTGAACTGATGCGAAAGTTTACTGTATCAAATGCCGCATGAGCTGACGGGCAGGGGGAACCCTGCCTTATTTTGTGCGCGGTCGAGAAGCAGCGGCATTGAGCCCCCGCTTCTCGAAAAAATGCATCGCTTGCAGCAGGCTTGCGCCCGCGCCGCTCTCACTGGTCAGCAAGCTGACCGCTTAAGCTGCCAGATAAATCTGGTTTCTTTCTGGTGTCTATCCTGATTTCTTGTTTCTGCACTGGATGTACTTCGCCGTGACAGACGCTGACAGGGTCGGCCCACAAAACAAGGTAGGCTTCGCCGCCATCTTCATACGTTCGCGCGTGCTCCCTATGGTCGCCCGCTTGCGCTGCGTCTTCGTTGGCGTCCTTGTTTCGTGTGCTGATTGACCCTGCCGGTTTGATGTCACAGCGCCGAACATCCCGCGCCAAGTAAAGCTTGAAAGGGATACACCAGAAAGAAGTCAGAAGGAGAAACAAGATGATGTGTATGTACCGTGGTTTTCGTCAGGCCAACCTGATCCGGAAAGAACGCCCATTGACTAATGATGAGCTGATGGTTGTCGTTCCAAGCATTTTTTCTGGAGAAAAACATGAATCTCGCAGTGAACGTTATACCTATATTCCTACGATCACTCTGTTGGATAAACTTCGCAGCGAAGGTTTTCAACCATTTTTCGCCTGCCAGACAAAAGTGAAGGATGAAGACCGACGTAGGCATACCCGTCATATGCTCCGACTGCGTCGAGATAGTTTTCGCGATACTGATGAAGTACCGGAAATTATTCTGCTCAATTCACATGACGGTTCATCGAGCTACCAGATGATTCCGGGAATGTTTCGTTTTGTTTGCCATAACGGTTTGGTTTGTGGCGAAACGTTTGGTGATATCCGCATTCCCCATAAAGGTGATGTTGTCGGTCAGGTGATCGAAGGGGCGTATGAGGTTCTCGGATTCTTTGACAAGGTGATTGAATCGCGTGATGAGATGAAATCTATCACGCTGGATAAAGACGAACAGTGCATTTATGCAAAACATGCGCTTGGTTATAAGTACGATGAACATGTGCCGGTGACACCTGAACAGGTGTTATTACCTAACAGACGTCATGATGACAGAAATGATTTGTGGACGACTTATCATCGCGTTCAGGAAAACCTGATCAAAGGCGGACTAATTGGAAGAACGGTGAAAGGACAGCGAACACGGACACGTGCAGTCAACGGTATCACTGGTGATGTAAAGCTGAATAATGCGCTTTGGTCATTGGCTGAAGAAATGAAAACACTTAAAAAGTAATGTTATCACGGTGGCAGCTAGGCTGCCGCCACAGGGGGAATCATGAGAGAGAATTTTGAATTCAAAAAATGTCTTGTTTGTTCGACAGGGCATATGACATCAGCTGATAACAGCTTGCTTAAAAAGCTGATAATCGATGAAAACTATTGGCTCTACTCATTCGAATATGGCTGGATTTTTAATCTGTTAGGGATTCGTAACAATATGAAGCATATAAAGAATCTTGGGTTATCAAATGAACTGTATCAGTTTGTCTTTAATATGTATCGGATGCATCATTGCGATTTGCTGATGTTTGACAGAGATGCTGATAGCATTGATGGCTATACTGTTTTTAACTGGTGAGTGACTTTCATCCTGATCGCGCATCGAGCACGATCAGGATGAGTATGTCGGTCTGTAAATCCGTTCCTGTATCTTGCGGTGTTTTAATGACATCGAATCATTAAAACTCTGTTCGCTGTCTGTTAGTCCTGAGATACCTTATCTGGCTTCTGAGGTGTCTTATCTTGTGTAGAAAGACGGCGGATGATTTTCTTCTTATTGCCTTTTGGCGAATTCAGAACGTCCTTTATTGCGCGCTCACTGACGTTTATCTTACAGGTCCCGAGTGCAGATTTAATATCTTTAACTGAGTATCCCTTTTTGGTTGCCAGCTCGAATATCTGTGTTTTCAGATTTTCCAGAACATCTTTCCCGGTCAGTCTTGTCTCAGTCAAATCTGGCAACTCTTCGAGTTGAAGCTTTGCTATTTTAATCTGTTCTTTTGTGTAGAAGGTGTTTGCTGCCATGCGCGCATTTCCTTGAAATATTTATGATTAATCTGATGGCGATATTATACCTCAAATAGAAAACCCGTTGCTATTACGTTTACCTATTCATGGTGTAATGACAAATTCAATTATTCAAGGCATAATTGAATTAAAAGAAGGGACAGGATATGTTTTGTTGAACCGCCCGCAAGCAGTCAGTCCTAACAAAACGTCCTGGTCAGGGCGAAGCCCCGACACCCCTGATGAGATAAAAACTAGGCAAACACCAGACGAAGGGTATTTTAAGACGCCATGAGCAAAAGCGAAAAACGTAACAGAACGGAGCTACTCTTGGGTATTCGCTGCCTGCCGGAAGAAAAGGCAGCTATCCAGGAAAAATCGAAAACTTCTGGCCTTAGCGTCGGTGAGTTTCTGCGTCGCTGTGCTCTCGACAGGAAAATATCGGTTCGCACAGATGTCAAACTGATGAAGGAACTTCTTCGCCTTGGTGGGCTGCAAAAACATCTCTATACCGAAATGAAAAGTCAGATGACACCAGAGTTAAGCCGCCATTTCTCTGAGGTTCTGGTGGAAATCCGCAAAGCGGTCGTTGCTCTTGATATCGGTGTGACACCATCTGATAAGGCATCATCATGATCCCGATTGTTCCGGAGAAACGTCGCGATGGCAGAAGCAGCTTTTTACAGCTGGTGTCTTATCTTTCTCTAAGAGAAGACGTCAAACTGGATGAGTCTGTTTCATCTGATGCCCCCGTGATGCGACTTTCAAGATCCAATGAGGCCATTTTTGACAGGCTTGTTGACTATATCGATCGCAGCGCCGCATTAGAGGCTCAGGTCGTTGTCACTGAGTTTCCTGATGGTCGTCAGCAGGTGATTTCCGGCAATGTTGTCTGTGAGACAAACTGCTTCAGTCTTGATACCGCATCTGCTGAAATGAATATGGTCGCTGCGCAAAACACACGTTGCGTTGATCCGGTTTACCACGTCATTCTCTCCTGGCCTGAGCAGGATAAGCCCTGGGATGAGGATATTTTTGCGTGTGCGCGTTCAGCACTGAAAACGCTGGGGATGCAGGAGCATCAGTATGTTACTGCTATCCATCGCGATACTGATAATGTGCATTGCCACATCGCCGCTAACCGTATCAATCCTATTGCTTACCGTGCGGTGAATCTTTACAACGATATTGATCGTCTTCATAAAGTCTGCCGACGGCTGGAGCTGAAATACGGCTATACACCGGATAATGGCGCCTGGGTTAATGAGAACGGCGACATTATTCGCAACAAAAATGACGTTAAATCTATTCCACGTAAGGCGCGCCAACTGGAATACCATAGCGACAAAGAAAGCCTGTATACTTACGCAGTAAATGAGTGCCGTGAACGTATTGGCATCATCTTAGGAAGTGGTGAAGCAACTTGGGAAAAACTGCACGCTGAGTTAATTCGTGCCGGGCTGGAGTTGAAACCAAAAGGTGAAGGATTGGCCATTTATTCTCGTCATGATGAGTCGGTTACTCCGATTAAAGCTAGTACACTTCACCCTGATTTGGCACGTCATTGTCTTGAGCCATGGCTGGGTGAGTTTGAACCTTGCCCGGAAGTTATTAACCAGTTCAATGACGATGGTGCCTATATTGGCAGTAACTACGCTCAGGAGTTTGTCTATGATGCGCGGGCTCATGTTCGCGACATTGGGGCGCGTAGTGAACGGCGTCTGACCCGCGCTGAAGCGCGTGAAGATTTAGACGAGCGTTACAAAGCCTACAAGAATGACTGGGTTCGGCCAAAAATGGAGAACGATCGCATTCGTCTTCAGTATAAAGCATTGTCAAATCGTTACTCCTGGCAGAAAGCTCAGGTGCGAAAAGTGTTTGATGATCCTTTAATCCGTAAGCTGGTTTACCGGACACTTGAGGCAGAACGGCAAAAGGAGTTTGAGGTATTGAGTCAGCAGGTTAAGTTGGAGAGGAAGGTATTTTATTCTGCACCAGAAAACCGCCGACTGAATTACTGGCAGTGGGTAGAGCAGCAGGCAGCGAAACAGGATCAGGCCGCGATATCCCGTTTACGTGGTAGAGCATATAAGCTCAAGCGTCAGTATCGTACTGCTTCGCTATCTGAGAATGCGATTGTGTGTTCTGTCGCTGATGATATTGCACCGGTGAATGTTCAGGGGTTCGAAACCCGGGTGAACAGAGACGGGACAATACAGTATCTGCAGGCGGGTAAGGTGACACTTCAGGATACTGGTGAGAGCATCGAAATTGCAGATCCGTACAGGGAGAACGGGATTCATATCGCGGATGCCATGTTACTGGCTGAGGATAAATGTGGGGAGAAAATAGTGTTCAGTGGTGATGATGCTTTTGTGGCGTCAGCCTGCAGTCTGGTGCCATGGTTTAACGAGGGAAGCGATAAGCCTTTACCGCTGACAGATCCTCAGCAACGTGTTCTGGCCGGTTACGATAAGCCAGCAAGCCCGACCATTACGCCCAGAGTTATGGATGAGCAAACGTATTGTCAGATTTATGGAAAGAACACTACTGTTGATGAAGAACGGTTGGAGGATAAGAACACGGCAACCAGAAACACTTGGCGGCCGCGGTAGGATGTGAAGGCGAGAAATGAAAACGCCCGTGTAGGGCGTTTTTGTTAGAGGAGGGGTTAGCTGTTAGTACTCCATGGTTCAATCATTAAAATACCCTCCTTAGAGGGCAATCCTTTCTTAACTATGTGAAACTTCGAAAACATTATTGTGACGGACTCATGATCACCGTCTACCCTGATAGGGACAGGTTTAAGTTGTTTTCCCTCATAATTGAAGGCTTCATTGAGCGCGTTCTTATCCATATAAAGTGCCGGAGAATGTGGTGCTTTCCATCTCTTTTTCCAGTCACCCGGCGACACGGTATAACTGTACCAACCGTCATTTTTCAATGATTCAATCGCGTATGTCAGGCGGAACAGATCGCTTTGCCTGAGAACGTTTTCACGGCTGGATTTGTAGATATAAGTAATCTTTTTCTTCAGGTTGACCAATGGTCCGGATTGTTTTCCTGTCTGAATCAGATAGTCGATCTCGGCGGCGATTGCTTTCGGAAAAAATTTTTTCTTTCGGGCTGTATTCATCCAGTTCATAAGAAATATGTGTTCCTGAATCGGGGAAGTAACCTTTTTGTCCTTGCGTGCAATGCCCAGCGCAATTTGGGCACACCATGCGAAATGTCCTAAAAGTTCAGTAGTGTCTGTTGTCATGAGGTTTATTTTTCCATATGAAAGGTTAAAACCACCGACTTTAGTCGGTCAGCTTTAGCTGCGATACTCTGTTGCACGAGAGGTGCAATATGGATTACAGATATGGCAGCCACACGGTATTTCAGATTGAGTATCATTTCGTGTGGGTAACGAAATACAGATACAAAGTACTGATAGGTGAAGTTGGCTTACGGGTAAGAGAGTGAGTTCGTCAGACATGTGAAGCGTTTGAAATCAGGATAATAGAAGGAGTCGTGAGCAAAGACCCTGTACACATACTGGTGAGTTGTCCTCCGACCTTAGCGCCCTCAGAAATCATGAGGCGAATAAAGGGAAGAACAGCGAACAAGTTGTTTGAAGAGTTTGCTCACCTGAAAAAGCGTTACTGGGGTCAGCACTTTTGGGGCAGAGGCTATTTTTGTGCGACGGTAGGCCAATTAACGGAAGAGATGATAAAGGCCTATCTGGAGCATCATTTTGAACCAAACCCGAATGATAATTTCAGGCTGGATAATTGACGCATCGTTGAGCCGATGCGTATCCGGACTTTCAGTCCGTTAATCACTAACCGGTTCGACGGTAGAATCCATCAGAATAAAGTTCCCGCGACCACTGATGTGGTCATACTCAAATTTAAGCGGCTCGTAACATTCCGGAAGGTTTCTAATCGATGTATGCAAAAAACCAGAGATTAAATCGGGATCAGTGGTGAAATTAACGATCTGATATTCACTAATTGCATTACCGAGCTGTTCCATTTCCAGATCGTGAAATATCAGGGGGATTTTTCTTGCCTACATAGGATGTTGCTCCGTCAGGGTATGAGGCGGTCAATAGGTTGATACCTTGCTACTTTTCGGTATCCTGATGCATAAATGCCGTAGAGCGTTCAGCCAGCTTCTTGGCCATCGCATCAGACACTTTGAGTTGGTTCGGCTGGGTTTTAACCGTGAACCACTTCTTACCCCGTTTGTTCATAACAACCCGTGCCGCTTCAAAAAGCAGAATGCCGCGCTGGACAGGGGAATAGATGATATCACAGCGGTTATCTAGGTCCATGGCGACTTGGGCCAGTCTGGCTAGAATAGGGTCCATGAGAGGTGGCAATGTATGTGTGTCATTGCCAGCGATGAGTTCATCGGTGCGTTGCAACACCATACCGACATTCATTTCCGACGGTGGTAGTAACCTGGTCAATTGCGGGTTCTGAGCAATCAAATCCGCTTCGGTCGGCGTGCCAACATCGATAAAGCGGTTAATCTTCAGCGCCAGCTTTGATGACTGTTTTTCATCATCGGGAATATAGATCGCATTGCTGGGAACCAGCGCACTTTTGAACGAGATAAAGCCTTCGCCTGAGTTGAGATCTTTAAGTTCATCCAGCGAAATGCGGTTCTTTTCGCGGATGTAGGTAGTGTTGGCATCTTCGTAGCTGCTGCTGACCGTGCCAGGTGTACGTTTCACTTCACCTAGCTCTGCGTAGTAGTCTTTGCCAGCCGTGGCCTTAGCCAACTCGAAGGTGTCCTTTTCATCTTGCAGCGCCATAAACCATTTGATGAGCATGTTGGCGTTGACGGTCTGATATTCTCCTTTGAACTGGGCAATAAAACGCTGGATATCCTGCGCAGAAATAACCAGCATCATTCCAAGGCTACGCATCTGAGCCGCGAGGTCATCCATACCTGGTGCAAAGTAACTGCCCAGCTCGTCATGCACATCTGGGTAGGGGAACGGATTGCGGAACTTTTTCGCGGTCAGCACATCAGCTCGCTTTCCTTCCAGCTGGTAGCCGAGGTCGCGAGCAATGATCATCCTTTTAGCCGAGATATACAACTTACCCAGGTTAGCCGATTCGCTTTTCGACAACTCAAGGGCCGGGATGAGTACGACAAGAGTGCGATCGTTGTGGAGAACATCGTTAATATCGATATCCCCTGCGTCGGTTGAAAAGATGTGGCCATAGACGTCATTAAACATGGTCAGCATGCGGGAGAACTGCTGGATTAGAAAGCCGTGCTGATCATAGACACCTTGGTCCCATTCGGACGGATTGCTGACCAGATCCATGCGGAAACCAGCTAGAGTATTGAGGTAGCTTTCCAGAGCATTCACCGCCTCGTCATGCCAGCCATTTTGTTTGCCCTCAATATACAATTCGGCCATTTTTTTCAGTGGCAGGTGCTTTTGGATAAGCGACTGAGATATGCGGATATTGTCTTTTTTGCACTTGTAATACAGCGCGTAGACAAGGCCGTAGAGCATGGGTTTGGCTTTATCCTGCCAACCGGCTTCACCGGTGCCGACCTGGGGAAGCAACGATTCCATCAACTGGATGATGAAGGTTGCGTTGGCTTCTCCAAAAAGGTTGATGGAGTTAGACTGAGGCCGCGTGCGGTCATTGCCCAGTAGGGCATCGAACCGATCTCGACCCCCATTGAGGAAGTTCAGTACATAGTAGTTATCCTCTTGACCATAGCGTCGCATCAGTGACCAGATGGAATAAGCTAATGTGGTTTCTGCTTTCCCGTCAGAGAATGTCATACCCCGTCCCCAACACAGGCTATTGAGCTGCAGTGACAGAAGGGCTTCCGTTTTACCTGAACCCGTGGTAGCCAGTAGCTGCATGTGGCGAAGACAGTCATCGCGAGTCAGCCAGAGTTCACGGCCAAGAAAGCGTTGACGTGCGTGGCCGAGGCACATGATGCCGGCAGATTTTTCCCAGGTCAGTTTACGGCGGGTAAAATGGAAAAGGCCCATAGGTCCTTTGAATTCCATCGCATTTTCACGTTCAGTTGTCATATCTATGCTACCAATGTCTTTCGGCATACGAAGTGGCATACGGAATTGTTGGCCAAAGAATGTCAGCAGCCAGAATGTTATCGAGAATATACCAGGAAGTAAGATCCAGGTTCTCAGGAACGACAGCAGGAGGACAACAACCAGTCCCACTTGGACTGTCGCCGGCGCAAACAGGTAATCTTCCAGCCAGGTTGATTTAATACGCTGTCGAACCCGTATTTTATCGACGGGCTGGGTATTACCGTTGGCCATAAACGGGCTCCTCAACCGGGGAGTTTATGAACCTGGTCAGGGTGTCGTCGCTGGTCAGAGCGCTGAAGGGGATTTCACGTCCATCATCTGCCAGCAACTGCGGTGTACCCGGGAGCTGGTAATAGCCAAAGGCCCGATCATTAATTGCGAGGGCATGTTCACCTTCAGAGCAACTGGTTGTCATTACGTTCCCTTGCTTCTGGCTAGAAGCTGGTCTGGAATCGCCGGGGAACAGTGATTGCCACAGACTTGCTCGTTTATCCGGGGTTGCGCACAGTACTGGAATAATTTCTTTAGATGAAGCCTGTTTACCGATCACTGACACCGGGAATATCTCAACGTTGTAATCACGGGTAAGAGCTTCAAGTGTGGGCTCAATTTCACGGCAATGGGGGCATAACGGGTCGGCAAATACATACAGAGTGCGTGGATGCCCACTGGACAATGAAACGGTATAGCGGTCGCTGGCGGCTGCTTTTTGAAGACTTTGGGCACGTATCGCTAAAGAATTCACTTCAGTATCAGTCACCGGCGCGGTTGAAACTGGTGCTGCTGGAATTATCTGTGGTTTCACTGGTTCAGGATCAGACATTAATCCTGCCGGTAGATTTGCTAACTTAGAGGAGTAAGAAATGAAATAGTTGGCCAGAATTTGGCTCGATATAAAAAACAATCCTACAATCATTAAGATCAGAAAAACTCCAACTATTTTGCTGGAAATGTTTTGACGTCTGGAGTGTTCCTGATAGATAGCATTCAGTAATGCCATTGCATCTTCACGACTGTCGGCGTGGTAAATCTCTTGGACAGTTTGAGTTTTGCTGTCATGACACAGCACTTTTTCCTGCAAGAAGAATCGTGTATTGCGGTCGGGCATTATCATAAATAAAGGTTCGGATTGATTACCGACAAATGCGGCCAGCATCCCACATTTGTACTGAACGGAATAGGTAAGTGACATAACGTGATCCTTATCGGGAAGGAGTAAAGCGAATAGGGTTTTTTGCACCAACGTTATTTGGGATAGACGAAGGATGCGTGGAGGTTGATGGTTCAAATGAAGATGGCGTTAAGGTTCCTGTAGGTGCGCTTTCTTGTGCATTATGCAGAAAAACAAGATCATCAAATGGCGAGTAATCTTCTTCCGGTGTTTTGCCGGCGTTGGGATCGGGTTTGTAGTCATCGACCACCATGGCAATACTGCGCAGGTCATTTTCGAGTCCGCGGACGGCATAAACTGTAAGGTTGTCAGGTGACGGAATAACGACACGGAGTTTCCGCGATATCTTGGATACCAGACATTCCCACTGCGCGGCAGTAACAACACCGGCACCTTCCACAAACGCTTTGCTACGGTCGGATGAGGACAGTACGTACCATAATGTTCTGTCCAGTCCTTTGAGCCAACGGAAGTGACCTGCCGGCAAACGTAAGTCCTGAGCATGTAGTGCAGACAATGCTGTGCGGGTGGTGCTGTGCTGGTGTATCCATGCCTGAGCTTTCGCGGTAGCTGTCACGCGTTGGAAAGCTTTATCCGCTAGGCTGAGTTGCGGATAGCCGCGTTTATTATTGTGTTCGTGCTGACGTTTGCCGCAGGAGCGATTGAGTTCATCACGTAGTGCCAGAGCTGCAAACCTGTCATCGCAAAATACCTGCAGACCAACAATGGCGACAATCGCGCGCTCGCAGGCACTGAAGTTGCTTGTGTTGTACAGTGGTGTTCCCAGTTGAGCTTCGAAAGCCTTGCGGGCGCGGGTATGGTCAAGCCGGTGTCCGATCACTAGTTTGTGCTGGGTCGCGAATTCTTCCGGAGTCATGGCGCTGCGGTGTTCAGGAGGATCTACATTCAGCAACTGAGTTTTGGGGTCTCCGTACTGCAACGCAGGGATAATTGCTGGTGAGAACGTGGCCATAATACGCGGAAGAGTGTAAATATTAATTTGTCGGCGCGTCAGACTAAGTGGATGGTTACGGGTAGCAACAAGCCCATACACCGTGATGGGAACCAGAAAAACATACAGGATGCTTGCAGTCTGATTCATCACATCAAGGAACTGGCCGAGTGTCAGATCATCTACTTTCCGACTTGCCCAAGCTAGGATATTCATCTTCTGAGTTACAAGGGCATGTGTTGCCGAAAAATCGGCAAATCCCCAGAGGTAATAGAGCATAACGCAGCAAGCGTAATAAAAGATGGAATGGAAAATGACCACGGCTATAAGAATTAGTGCTATGGCCATTAGCATCATGGTCCCCTGATCGTTATTGGGGGGCGTTGATGTAGACATTGAGGACTGCTCCGGTCAGTGATAGAACTGCATGACAGATGTGAGGAAATACCAGAATGAGTTTCGTCTGGTCGGTCTGTTTATGCGGTGGTATTAGCTGAAAAATGAAAAGGGCACCTGCTGTAGGAGCCCTTTTCAGAAGGATGGCATAAAGAGGATTAGGCTGTCAGGGCTTTTTGCTGTACAAACGCACTAAAATTGCTTCCAAGTTTAACTTTCTGCTGGAAGCTTGCAGAAAGCAAAACATCTAGCTTGTGCTTGAATTTTGGAATGGTAGTATCTTGGATTGTAAAGTAAGGCATGTCGAGATCGTTAAACTTCAGCGTTAACTTATGCCCTTCTAACTCATATCCAGCCCATGTGTTGTAGTCAAATCCGAAAACTTTTCTTCCCTTTCTGTTTAAAGCAATCAACAGAATTTCACCTGTTTTATTGTTGATGCCAAAAAAACTACCAGAAACGGAGTTATAAATGGAAACGATATTGTTGGTGTCTTCTCCAAATACTGAGCGGGTTATATTCTTAATTTTTTCTTCACTTTTCCTATATGTTAAGAGAATCAAAGACCATACAGATAAGGTCAAGATGAACATAATCGAAGAGAAGCCTGCATTACGACCTGTATCAAAGTAATTATATATTACCATGAGAGTGAAAATAGTTAAGATTAGTGCCAGAAGATGAATCGTTGTTAATAATGGAACTCGGTAGTTATTCATAAACTAATCCTTATTTTATGCCATCACTATTTGGATTATTTTCCTTACTTTTGTATTGTACACCCGGTGTACGTTGTAGTCCATGTGAGAACCCAGCAAAAATGCTTTTTGTTGACTCAGCGAGTCCACCTAAAATGCTTGCTGCTTCACGACCACCAAGCCATGAAATTATATAATCTGGCATGGTTACTTGTAAGGCAAAAACTCGTGTTACTGTGGTTGTACAAATCCTTGCATAGACCATTAACAGGCCTACTACAGTCACGATCCCGGTTATTGAATTGGACTGAACATTAGCAATCATTGGACCAAATAACATATTAAGTAACGTGCCTATGGCTATAATAACTAAGCTCGCAAACGTGAAACCTAATACCATTAACATTGGCCTAATTTGAGCATCGATCAGGAATATATATCCGTAAGCTGATCTACTTCCCTTTTCTTCTTCAGTACCTATATGAGTTGCTGCCCACAGTGAACCTCCTGTTGCGCCTACCAAAACACTCACGATCCAATTTGCTGCTGCCGCGATCCAATAGATAAATGGTATTATCGGGAGATATATGGAAAGGCTAAATCCAACACTTAAGAGAATAAGGCATGTAAAAAGTACGAGAGGAGTTATGGCTGATATTACGGCTGGATATACTTTTACAAGTCCGAGTGAGGCAATGTTAAGAATGAAATTTTGCGAGGCTGTTTCACTAGCGATTTTTGTTACGGCAAATGCAGTGTAAATAATTTCAGTGGTTACTAACGTATAATCGCCAATAGCTTTCATTTTTAACAGAGGATTCATCTGATCGCTATTGACTTGGCTATTGCCAACATCAGTAGTTGCTATGGCGTTAGTTATTTTCAACATTGGACTATGAATTAAACTGACAATTGCAGCTGAGGATTCATCTGAATTTGATGCTTGAAGAGTCTCTTTAGATGATTGTGTTCCTAATGGCGGTGTATATGACGAATTCTGCAGCTGTGAGTGATAGGCTGTCATTACATCATTTAATGTACTGCTGACACCGATATCCCCAAGGGAAGACTGCCCGCTGACAACTGGTTTCAGTGCTACGGCATCATTCACTTTCTGATTGGCTGTTGCAAAAGTCTGATACCATGCACCCAGTGAGAGCCAACCACTCTTTTTAAGTTGAGCGGTCATCGCCATCGAAAGTTCGTTACCGTCTCCCTGAGCATTAGCCACCTGATTGATGGTGTTCTCGTAGGCTTGTGCCGCCTGCTGGATGGCTGTTTCGGCATCAGGAATATTGCCACTGCCATTCTTCTGTTTATTGAGTATGGAGGTCACGAAGCTGGATGCCGACTGGTTTAACGTATTCTGCATCTGGTTCATGGCATTCCGCTGTGCTGTCTCGATATTGTCGGTGTTAATATCAGGAGAAAACAGCCAGCCAATTAGGCTGTTTTTGCTGGATGCCGGCAGTCGGGCCGAGCCACAACTTGCACTTTCATTAGTGATCTCGAATCCATCAGGAACGGACTTAATGGCCATCAGCGGCGTACTACTTTGACCGAACTGGTTGTACATGCTGTTCAGTTCCGTATTGATACCGTACATGCACAGATTCATTTCATAGATGGCGCGCGCTGAGCTCACGGTCTGAGGGGCAACAGGTTGCATCACCAGTGAATACCCGCTTTGCATCAGATCAGCGATTTTATCTGTCATCAGGTTAGCGCTGCCAATCCCCATCACTGAGACTGCCCAAAGGAAGATCAACTGGGCGATAGACCAGCCGGAGACGGTTGGCACCAGGAATAAAAATCCCACAACGGTGGTTACCACTGACATTGGCGTGGCTCCATTTCCAAAGACCTTGCCTGTATGACCGGCCTTCGTGATGTGTTTCAGGCTTATCATCAGGAACCAGATCATCGCCAGCGCGAAGACAATACCGTTAAAAATGAAGAACAACTGTCCGACCATTGTCGCATTAGTTGAGAACGGGTTAATGACAACGTCACCGAATATCATCACCAGAAGCTGACGTGACAGGTCTGAAGAACGTTTGGCGGCAGCTTCGATGCTGTCGAAGCTGACGATAGTATCGGCCAGCGCGATCGGAGCCCATAACAGGCTGACCAGCGTGCCGGCAAAAAGGGTTCGTAACCATTTCATAGAATAACCTCGGCCTGCTGACCGGTTAGTGAAGATACAAGGGTGTCAGGTTGGTTAGCGCCAGGGGCTGAGAGTCATGCGTAGCCAGGGTGTGTCACGGCGGAAGTCATTGAAAGTCCCACGTTCCTGAATGCTGACGCGGTGTTCACGTAACTGCCAGAGGCGCCAGGTACAAACCAGTGCCTGCAGCAGGGGAATGCTGGCCAGTGCTAGCAATATAAACAGCGTGATAAACACCTGGATAAGCAGGGATGCGTTATAAATCCCGCTAAGTAACGCCGCCAGAAATAATCCCAGGGACAACAGGACTGGGAGGCTCCCCATGAACAGAAAGAAACGCTTACGGCGCAGTTGCTGATGTTCCAGCTCCGTGAGGCTGATACCACTGGCGGCTACTGCCTCTTGCCAATTCAGTTCGGGCTGGTGGCGGTGCCGGGCCAGCAACTTGCGGGCGACACGGATGCGCTGCAACTGCTTGACCATAGAAGGAACGATATGATTTTTGGTATAGCGCGCTTCTGACAAGGGAATGAATAGATTGGCCAGATAATACAGGCTGGTTCGAAGTTTCATCGTGCAACCCCCGCTTTAACTTGTTCCATCTTGCTGGTCAGCAGCGGTCGGTAATTCTGAGTCGCTAGTAAGGCCAGTTGTTGACCAAGCAGAATATTGGTTTTCTCCTGCTCACGTTTGAGACCTAGAGCCAGCCAGTTCGCCAGGCTTTGTACGCGAATCTGTTCACGAATCAGGTTGTCACCTTCCATTTGCTGCAGGTCTGAGAGGTAATCGGTATTGGCATAACGTCGTCCTGTCTCAAAGGCCTCGAATTCACGTTGTGCCATTTCACCGCTGCGGCGTGCCTGTTGGGAGGCGGTCTGGTCAAAGTAAGATTTGGCTGACGGCACTTTGAGTGCATTACTCAACGCATCTTTAGTCGCTGCGTTGGGCGCGCTGGCAGCAATCATGGCCAGCTGAGGTTCACGGGCTGCATCCATAATGCCCTGATACTGTGTCATCAGACCTGCATACTGCTTCCCGGAAGCTGTTTTGACTTCACCTTTTCCCAACTGACGACCGGCAATCGGCGCAGTGGTGTTCAACGCATAGGCCATGGCTGCATCTGTCTGCATCTGGGTAAACGTCAGGTCGGGTGTTTTACCTGGCTTACCCGCGCCATCAAGCAGTGATGCAAGCTGTTTATCACCGCCAGGGTATTGTGATACAGCCGGGCATAGATCAGTGCCGCCATAGGCGGCATAGTCAGTTTCGTCACACCACTGCGCATGGAGGGTGGCGCTCTGGTACTGCACTTGGTCAGGTGCAGGGGGGGCGTTAGTGATGGCTTGGCGGATTTTACTGTTGCTGATTCCGCCACCGCGAGAATAGCTACTTTGCGTTGCCCGAGCCTGACTGTTAACCCGGGCGGCTGCACCCGAGGTTGATTCACTGCAGATAGTCTCTGGCACTGCAAAACTGCGGCGTGCCTGCTCGAGACGTTCGGTCTGGCGCGCAAAACTGTCCTGCGTTTGTCTGGCCTGAGCTGACTGTTCAATCATGCTAGCGACTTTGTCTCCGTTGGCGTTAATCGCCGTGCCTACCTGATGTTGGGTGTTGGCTATTTCAGTTAATGTTCCGTTGGCTGTCCTGAGCTGAGGCATGACGTCCCGGGTTATCGGTACGCTGCTGTTGACGTTAACGGTATAGGCATATGACGGTGCCGCAATTAATAATGAGGCCAGCGACAGAGTGCAGATGGCTGGCCGGATGTAACGACTGAGGTTTTTTTTCATGATGATTTCCTTGCTGGATTACCCTTGCAGATAGCCGTAATCACTGAGAAGTTGATCTGCCAGACGGTTGACTACGCTCTCATCGTCATCGCTGTTGGCCTGTTCCTTCATGTGGTTAAGCTGAGCGCTGGCGCTGGCTCGCGGAAATTTAGCGGCCAGTAATTCGCGTGCTGTACGTGTTCCCAGCTTTGCTGTCAGCGCCTTTCGTAAGGCACGGTCTGCCGGCGTTGAGTTAAGCGCCCACAGTTCACGGGGACCTACTGCATGTTTGAGCAGCTGTGCCACATTGCCCCGGGTAGTCTGGAATATCCCGAGGAACGTGGTGCCGGAACCGTCTGGTGCAGCACCACGAGGAGTTTTTAACAGACGGCGCAGCGTGATTTCAGGGATCTGATAGGCTTTACTGAGCAGCGCAAAGTCACGTTCACGTACACGCATCAGATACACTGAGTTCGCTGATTCCAGCAGATCTGGCGGATAATCGTCGGGATATTGTGAGGCAAAGACCGTCCTGACGCCAAATTTGCGTTGTTCACGGTCTTCAGTCTGTAGCGCATCCCATAGCACCTGAACACCTTTGATATTGTGCATCTCATCGATGAATATCAGCTTGGTTTCCTGATCCAGTTGCTCAATACGTTTACGATGTAACGAGGTATAACGAGGATCTAAATGCGCGTAGAGCTCATCCTGTATTTGAGGCAAATAAAAGTCATTCCCGCACCCAATCTGACGAGCAAACTGGTACATGATGCCAGTTTTTAGTTTCCCTTCTGGTGTGGGTTTCCCCGCCACGTTATTAACATCAACGATCGCAATACGGGTTTCCGGGCTAAAGACTAGGCGGGTTCGTCCGGATAGCAGTGGATAATCTGTAAGCGCTTTAGCCAGACAGCGTGAAACGTACTTCAGTAGAGGTTCCTGCGTGCCAGGGCGGGTAACACCGGCAAAAGTATCTTTAAGCTCCTTGCTGTTGAGTTCGTTTTGCAGATCGTTAAGTAATGGCACTGCCTGGGACTGCGCCAGTGTGGCCTCTTTAACGTACCCTTTATCGAACAGGAGGTCACGAACTTCATACCAACTGGCGGTTTCCCACCATTCAGGTGCGAATGCATGGATCAGTTCGCTTTCTTTGAGCGCTTTATCGACATCAGATATAAGGCCCGGTCCATAGCGGGTTGGATTAATTTCACCTTTTTCCTTAAACGCACTATCGACAATACGCCCCAGAATATCTGCACAGCTGATCGGGTCAGGTGGCATTCCCGTTTCCGGATCGGCACACAGACTTTTTAGCAGATTGAGGATGTAGTCGCGTTCGGTACTGAGCGGGGTTTTCAGGCCGAGCTGGATATCCATTGGGTTACGGCAGTGCTCGGCGGTGTTTTTCAGAATGATGCTGACAATCTTGTGCTTTGCATCAACTGGTAACGCATCATGAATGATGTCGTAAAACCCTTGTGTGGTGTATCCCTTATCGATTAACAACATGAACGGCAGTTCGGTGTTGCCGTTGGACAGGAATGACAGATGGTTGCTGTTGGCCAATACTGATTTACCGGAACCCGGTGGCCCCATGATGAGCTCAGTGTGTTTTTCCTGCAAGGGGCTGGCCAGCTGGACAACGAAGGGTTTGCGCCCGGGCGTCATATAGATGGCATTACCCGCTGACCATGGGCTACAGGGCTGTTGCAGGGGCAACAGCCGAAGGACATCTGAAAGCGGCGAAAACATCAAATTTGGGCCGCTGTAGCTGGATATTGCCGGTAGCGTTGACACCCATGCGCGAACCGGATCGCCAAATGTGCCGGTGATATTGGTAATGCCCCAGCCCTGTAGGGATTTTTTCAGCAACGTCAGATTGCGCTGCAGGGTCTTTTTGTCCCGGTGCCAGGTGCTGGCGGTGATGCTGAGGCCAATAACGGTGTCTTTTTTGTCGCGCTCCAGTAACCACTGTACAGAATCATACTGCTGGCGGAGTGAAGGCATGATGGCTAGGAATGTGAGCAGAAAGTTTTTGCTTCCCAACATCTTGGCACCACCAGGCATCAGATCAAAGCGCAGGCGCCAGGGCACTTGGCGAGGTACATTGGCAAATAGTTCCGGGAAGATTTGCGGCCGTTGCGGGAAGAGTGTCATTGCCAGTTGACCATGACAGAAACCGTCTGCCTCGACGATAGGTCCATCCGTATTTATCTCGGTGTCGCAGTACTGGTAGTTCAGATGCGGCGCTAGGCAGGCGCTGATATCTTCTCCATCGCCCCGCAGGTGCCCGTGTGGCATAACGCGATCGCCCGGAAGTAATGGTTGCCAGTGTGGTGAGGTACTGCTTTTTTCTATCTCATCGCGAATGATTCGGCCGGTTTCATGCGCATCCATCAGACGAACGGAAACGCCATTATTACCGGCATCCATGTCAAAAACCAGCTTATCGATAAAGGCATCGTGGCGCAGTTTCAGCCCCTCGAACTCCGCATACAGCGGATTTTGTGAAAAGCGCGTTTCGGGTAAATTACCCAAGGCGTTCTGACGACGAGTTTCGCTTTTTAGTTCATCCGGGGGCAAAGCAGCGATGGCGGTATAGACCACCAGAAAAACGCGTTCACGGGCGACGTATGGTGACATTTTTATAATTCTTTCTTCCGCAATGTCATCCATATCCAGACGCAGACGCTGCCATCCTCGACGCAATGGTTTCATTAGTTCGGTCATTTCTTCGGTGCCGCGATCCGGATCGTGTTCAAACACGATACTGAGTTTATGACCGAGCGTTTTAAAGTCACCGGTGAGTTTTTCAGCCAGGCTCTTAATAAAAAACTGGAACGTACCGGAAACAGGCTGTTTGCCTTCAGGGACTTCATCAAAACTGAAATCGCGAAAAGCCCCTTTAATTTCCAGACAACTGACATAGTCATTATTACGTGTCACCTGAATGTAAGGGGCATCCATCGAGGGATGACGGATTTTATCGTCATCGGTCAGGCCAATGACCGTGCGCAGGTCGCAGTAGTCTGCAAAGTTCTGTCCTAGCGTATAGCGTGACAGCCAGGCCAATGCGTCTTCAATTTTGTCGATAATCATGCGTCACCTTTGTGTGAGGTAATGTTGGTACATCAGTGGCCACCATACCGGTGTTGACTCAAGCTGAGTCTTATCTTTGAGAGAAGGCAGACGGGAAGGATTAAGAACAGGGGCGATGCTCTGCCAAGTAATGCGAATATCCGGGCGTTGTTCCGGTGGAGTGCGGTGGAGCGCCTGAGAAAAAGCGCCGGGATGGGATGTGCCAAAGACACTTTCGGTTAGCACTTTATGCTCTGTAAGCCAGTCGAGTAATTTACGGGCATCATCACGCATTGCGCTATCTTCGCAAGCGAGTGCTACATGTAACGTGCGTTGAAAGTGGCTAACGTCTTCAGGAGAAAGCCCGGGCAGCATGACCATCACGGCATTATCGGCGTTGAGCGTATCGAGCTCCCGCCAGGCACGGCAGAACGGGTCTACGACAGTCAGGTTTTCATCACCGTTATTGAGTGGGTTACCGTCGCGCCACAGGGCGGTATTTTCACCGGAAGGGTAGCCGCAATATTCACATTCACAACCCAGAGACTGTGCATGTGCATCCAGTTGAGATTGGTTTGTGGGAGCAATCTGCTCGCCTGCTACTGTTTTTTTAAGGTCAAGCTCAAACATGCCTCAGCCTCCTGTGGGGAAAAGCGAGAAGAAGGGGGCCGTAAAAAAGGTATGGCTGGAAAAGGCTGATAGTTGATTAAAGGTGAATGGCTGGCCTTTTTTATCGGTAAAGCAAGTAGGCGAAAGCCGCGCACCTATTGCGATTTTCTTTTTCATAAGACCGCTTTAAATGAACAGAAATTAAAGTCTCCTGAGAGAACGTCATGTGTCAGACTGATTACTCCCCGGCGTCTGCCGGGGAGTAATGGGATCAGGTTCCCACCGGATTTAGGCCCATCTGTTTCTGACCACGGCTGACAATCTGGCTCAGGGCTAACAGAAACAGACCAATACCGAACATTACTGCGATTTCCCAGGGCTTAATGTTTGGATTGTTCTTTTTCCAGCGCATCATCAGCAACGCCAGAACGATAAAGATAATCCCCACGACGGGTGCAGCATCCAGTACCGGCTGCTTGATGTCGGTAAAAAAGCCAAGGCCATTACTAACCATACCGGCTAGGTCATCACCTGATGCATGTGCCGGTTGGTTGGCTAGGGCACTTAGAATCAAGCCGGTGAGCCAAAGTGACATACGGAGACGCAGTTGATAAACGCGCAGGGAAAGTTCTACCGCTACCCACAAAGAGATATTCTTTAAGTTTTTCATATAGTTCCTCAGAAATTACCAATGAAGATTGAGAGTGTTTTGAATGGCGTTGAGCACCGGAGGGTTGCAGACCAGTAACAGACCGCAGAAGAAACGTTTTATGCCGGAGGTAATGTCATCACCGCGTGATAAGCCGGTATGACCATCTTTTTGGGAACGTCGTAAGCGTAATAAGCCGTTGAGTATAAAAGCCCAGCCTATGGTCTGGAGTGCAGTCAGACCGGCATTTACGGCCTGAGCAGCGGGACCATAACGGGCTTCAGGAACGTAGGCTATGGCATCAAAGGTCACTGCGCCCAGACCAAGTTGGTTTGAGCCAGCATTCACCACGCTTTCAATGCTGATGATGCAACACCCCAGCAGGATAACGGCCAGGAAACTGCCCGCCGCATCGGTACGTTGACCACGACGGGTTCGTCCCGCCTGCCCCGTCAGATACAGGATAATCAGAGCGATCCCGCCAACGCCGGCAATAGCCAGTACCAGTTGAGTACTTACTGCAGCCAGACTATTAACGGCAGTGACCAGCATCTGGACAAAATCCATATCAGCTCCTTAACGGATCACACCAGATGAGGTCACAATTTCCCGTTTACTCTCATCGATGCTTAATACTGTGGCACCGGCAAAACGATCTCCTGGTCGTAATGCCCAACTGCTACCTTGCCAGGTCACCCACGCTAACCCCGGATAAAGGCTGTTAATCTGCGCCTTGTGTCCTGACCAGCTCGACTTGGCTCGTGGTTTACTGCGTGCTGATGTGGCTGTTGTTTTGGGTTCAATCGTCTGCGTGACTGGTACCTGAACGGAAGGTGTCGTTGGTGTGTTGCGTAGCTGTGGCGATTCCGACAACCGTTGTTCTACTGCATCTAGACGACGAGCTAGCGCGCTGAGTCCTTCACGCGTTTTTTCCCCATAAACCTGCTGGGCATTGATCGCACGGGAAACTTCAGTCGCCAGTGATTCTGGTGGTGATGAAGTCTCTGTTATTTCCCGGTTATCAAGTGTCGGAGGCGATGGGGGCACTATATCCGGTAGAGAAGATGCTGATGGCGTTGCTAGCGCGATGTCAGGTGGCGCTTCCTGTTCTGGGGCGCTTATTGGGGCGTATGTTGTGAACTGCGGCTGTGAGGGCGTGGAAGGTGCGCTCCCGCTGAGTTTCCAGGTTAGCCCCAAAATAGCGAAAATCGCCAGAGCGGCGACTTGATATTTTGGCTGATCCCATATTGGGCGCTTTTTAGACGTCTTCGATGGTATCTGTTGTGTGTCCTCCTTTACGTCATCATCGGGGAGCGCCTCGGGCGCGTGCTGTTCAAGGTCAAAGTGCGATTTCATCGGGGTTCTCCTGCAGAAATTGGGGTGCAATCTTTGTCAGTGACGGCTTTCATAAACAGAATTGAGACAACCTGCCGACGATCAACGTTGACCTGAGTGATTGGCAATCTCGATGAATCCTGCGTCATGACTTGGGCAGTTTGTTGTCCGATACCGCCAGCAATTACGCCAGCCACTGCTTTACCGTCAGGTGATCCAGTTCGGCCGGTGATTGTGCCGCTGTTGGTTGAAAGAATTTGCGTATTGCTGTCTTCATACAACTGACCAACTTTGCCGATCCCGTTAGCCAGAGCAGGAAGGAGAATGCGCGTGACATAGCGATGGTTGACGTTACTGGCCACCGATGAACGTTGTGTCTCATCGTCCAGAGCGTAGGCATCAACGTTGCAGGTCATCCCGGCATATTCGAGCGTTTTGAAATTAATGACGACACCGTCACCAGCCAACTGAACGCTTTTAGCTGCCAGCATGGCACCGGCCAGTTTCCCCGCTGGAATCTTGGCCAGAACAGGTGATGAGGAGCTATCGGAATTTACAGCGGTATCGATGGTGCTAGGATAACGGGACAGGGCAGGGATCTGGATTCGAGCGGGGACAACTGCTGCTGTCTCTGTGGCTGACAATGCCGCTGTCTGCTGTGGCATCAACCCGGGAACGCTTTGTGCCCATTGCGTAAAGGCAGACTGCATCTGGCCATCCTGTTCTTCTCCGTTTCCAGAGAAAGAGGATGCCAGTTGCATATCTACTGGTTTCCAGCGATCGCTGAGTTGTTTCAGAAGATTGTTGACCTGTTGCTTTTGCTCATCATTTAAGCCCCCTTGTGCACCGGTGTTTGCATTTTGCGCTGAAGTATCAGCTTGAGTTTTCAATGCTACGGGCTTGGCCGTCAGCTTTGCTGAAATGGGAGGATCATCTTGCAGCTGGCTCTCACTGAGTGAGGCAACAAAACTGTTGCCATCAGTTTCTGCTTCTTCAGCTCCTTTCTGATTAGAGAGTCGCAGTAGTGCCCGATACTGGTGGCTTTCCTGGCTGGTAACTGGAGCGTTATTGGCGACACGGTTGAGGTTATATTGTGAGTCCGAAACGTCTGATTGATTAAACCAGCCGTATCCGAGATAGGTAATGGCAGCGAGGACAATAACAACACCAATAATCAGCACCAGAGTCTTTTTACCGTCGCTGGCAGCATCCTGTTCTATCGACATTATTGCAACTCCAGAGTAAGTGGGACGTTATGTCCCTGAACTGAGAAGGTAATGTAAGGTGTGGCAGGTATTTTCCAGACGTGAGTTCCGTCGGCAGAGGACAAAGTACTGTCGAACGAGTCACGTAAATCCGCACGGGATCGCAGATAAATGTCATCCCCTAATTGCCAGGCTTGTATATCAGATACTCCGCCGTGTGTTTTAATGACCTGAGCTTCTTTGGGAGGAACACCATCAAGAAATGCCTGCAGCGTGTTGTCACACAAACCGATCTTCTGGCGCGGTGCAGCCATAGACTGGGCTGCTGGGCCACGTTGAGGAATACGCAGGTCAAGACGGCTGTCAGTTGGCTGTGAGGCTTGCGGATTGCCGGGCTCTCCGCTGGTCATACTGACGACGACAGGTACTGTGAGACCTTTGAGGTAGACTGTTACACTGCCGGTGTCATAAGGCCGACGAGCCTGAATGGCCATTGACGGAGTGTCAGGCAGATAATTCACTTGGAAACCCGCCGGATTGCCATTGATAGGTGGAGCGGCGATAGGCCAAGGGGCTCCAGTTTGATCCGTAAAGTTCATTATCCCCGGATAATTGGGCAATACCTGAACCATCGGCAGAGATGCGCCTGGTTTCAGGTTGACAGTCAATGAGCGAATACGAGGCACGGCAGTTACCGGCTCGATGGCGGCACTGCGTTGTACTTCGTCAAGAGCAGAACGCAACTGACTGACCGCAGGGGGGGGTAATGGGGTCGTCACGCTCCTGGCGTAAGGGAGCGCGGCATCCGGTGGTAACAACGCATGACTCTGGCTGGCGGTTTCGGTGGCCGCCCCAGCTTCCCCTGTACTGGTTGTTGCAGGTTGTGCTGCCGGAGTGGCGGCGGCAGTCGGGGCTGAGACGCTCGGGGGGGCTGTGAGTGTTTGGGCAGATTGCCAGGCAAGTGCGGGTGAGGTTTCAGCGGCTATTACCGCCATGCTACTCATTAAAGCAGGCAGCAGGATGATTAGAAATTTCATTGAGCAGTTGCCTCCCTTGTCACAACCTGAATGACCTCAAGCCCGTCTTTTTTAAGGCGAGGGTCAGCGCGAGTGATCAGCATGACCAGTGTGAAGCTCTGCGGTGGTAGTGAGGATGTTTGTCCATTGAGTCGCAGAGTGATGGGATATTGCACTCTCCAGGCGTAAGCGCCGTTATTGAGAACGCCTTTGCTGACGATGACGCCAGATGATGTTAGTACAGACAGATTCATCTTTTTATCGCGCACGTTAGCCAGCACGTTTGAATTCACCAGGGCGTTGTAATAGCTGGTAAAACCCGCCGTTGAGAAACTGTCCTGACGGGCATTGATTTGCTCGCGGAAATGCACAAAGTCGAGGGTGAAGTCGGCGCGAATATGACTGGCTCCATAGTCCATGATATCGGCATCGCTATACACCGGTTCGTTGATGGTCGGAATGGGAATGATGCGTCCATGGTCGCTGGCAATCACGCTTTGCGGTGGATTTGCTGATTTCCATGCGAAATAGCTGTTGCTCAGGATCAACAGGACAATCGCGATAGCCTGCCAAGTATTGGTCTGTAGGCTACGGCGAGTGAAGCTGACATTCAACTGGGCTTCCTGATGCCGTGCGATAGCCGGAGCGTAAGGATTATCAGGCTTCACAGGCGGTGAGGCTGGGGGCTTTTTCATAGCAAACTTCCATGATAATGAGCCCGAATGATATTTATCGAACGGGCTTAGGTAGGAAAAGGGGGTTACAGCGAGAACGGGTAAGCGTTACCTGCAGAAGGTGCGCTGGAGGCGGCCGGTGCTGAGGACGTGACAGTATTGACAGCATTTCTGGCACTGCGAATGCTTACGGGTATATTGGTTGTTGGGATATAACCCTGACCCAAATCCCCCCATGGATCGATGTTGCTGGGCAAGAGCGACGACACCTTGTCACGTGCCGCTGCGCAAACCTTGCTTTTTATCTGATCCAAAATGTGACTGAAATCGGGGAAAGTCGGTACCGTGATACTGGTGCTGATATCACCCAGACACTGCGAAAACCCATTGCTGGCTTGTTGCTCTCGCTGAGTCCATGATTCAGCTGCTTTTCGATCTTGCTTGTATCCCGCCTGCGCCCCGGCCATTGCTGCTGATGTTGCCGCGCAACTGGCGGCATGCATGGCAGGGACGAAAAGGATGGCACATAGCAGGACACCGATAGTGACAGTCTGTTTCATCGGTTTCATTAGTATGTCCTTAAGTTAACGGCCCGGGCGAGGGGCCGTAGGGGTCTGTCGGTGGGTAGATTCAGGTCCCCGGCGAACTATCGACTGGTCAGGTGCCACCGGCACCCGTTCAAAGCCCAGCTGTTTATGCAGTGCCGGGTCGCGCTTTTCCGGCTTGATACCTTGTGCATACAAGCGGTTTGCCTCATCTTTAAGCCGGAATACGTAGTTATTGAAGCCTCCGGTTTCATTGTTGACAGGGTTGCCCGTACCCAGTAATTTCAGCCCATCAGGCGTGATTTCATTGAGTGTCATATACTGCTTGCCTTTGTCTGATTTGCAAATCCGGCCAAGCACCGGTTTATAGCGGTCGTTATGACGAACAACACCTTGCACAAAGTCACCTTGTGCCTTGACCAGCAAAAGCTTGAGCTGATCTGTCTCATCCATTGCCTGGAACAGAACTTGGCCAGCATGTCGAGAAGGTGAGGGTAAGTTAGGGTTATCCGGAACTTGTTTCGGGGCTGATATTCCTTTGCCATTGGGTTCCATCCACAGAGCATCTGGCAGGTTTGGCCATTGTGGTAAGGCAGCATCGGCTTTTTTGGCCAGTTCAGTGACCGTCGCCTGCAGTGCTTGATATTCCTGGAGCGAGTAGGCTAGCAGTTTGCCAGGAGGCGTCATCTGGCGAGTGTTAGTATTAACCACCGTAGGATCGATTGCCGGTTTAGCCTGCCAGTGATTACGCTCGCGTTCCTCCATGCTTGTAATAACGTTTCCCTGAGCATCTTTTATAAAATTACCGTCTTTATCTTTCTGTTTAACCTCAACAATGACCGATTTTTTACCCAGTAAAGTCAACGTGGTCAGGTCGCCTTCTTTCAGGCCACTATCAGTCAGGGCTGTACGTAACTCGATACCCCAAAGAATGCGTTCGCCATGGGCGGTACGTAAGCGTGCGTAATAACTGTTCTGTTCTTCTTTTTGGAAGTTATAGGGTGCCGAGCCATGCTCGATGAGTGTCCCCGTAATACCAGATTTAGCTTCTTTGTTGCTGGCATTGCGTGGTGGCTTTGCTGGTGCTTTCTGCGGCAAGATATCCAGTGGCAGGTCAGTTGCCGCCGCCAATACACGCTCGGCCTTAACTTCTGGTTCAATAGGGTGAACCAGAATTTGTGAAGCTTTGCTGCCCAGCGTGGTCGGTTCATCGGGTAAGGGCGGCTCCGATTGCAGCTTTTCTCGAGCTGTTTCAAGCATCTTGCGTTGTTCTTCATTTTTTAGCACCAGAGGAAGGTTGTACTCGGCAATAAGGTCTATAGCACGCTGCTTAAACTCAGGGCTGCCCGTTAGCTCAATGTGCCCACGGAGAATCAGGTGTTTTTTGGCAACCATGAGAGCACATAAAATCATCCTGTCATCCTTGCTGGCGGCAGGATTTGCCATGATGATTCGACCATTTTTGGTGTAATCGGTAAAAGCATGTTGCCCCTGGAGATAAAAATCCAGACTACCTGGTGCGGCACCATCAGTTGTTGTCAGTGCGCTTTCCAGCTCAATCAGATCAATACGTTCACGAGCGGGAGAACCCGCGCTGTCGTAGATGATGTTAATGCCGTCGGGTTCAGTCGGGACATTGGTGTTTGTCTGTTCAGTTCCTGAAGTGGATTTCGGTGGTTGGGATGGCGTTTCCGATGCCTCATCCTCCCCGGAGGGGGGGCTGGGTTTCTCCTTCTTCAGCAGGTTCTTCAGTATCTTCAGTAGGGAGGTTTCATCCTTCACCGATGCCGTGTTATCCGCTTCAGGGGGGGCATCGGTGTTTGTCTGTTCAGTTCCTGAAGTGGATTTCGGTGGTTGGGATGGTGTTTCCGATGCCTCATCCTCCCCGGAGGGGGGGCTGGGTTTCTCCTTCTTCAGTAGGGAGGCTAGGGATGGTGCATTATCTGACTTCACACTGGCTGGAGCTGTTTCATCCTTCACCGATGCCGTGTTACCCGTTTCAGATGATAAGGCAGTCAAAACTTCTGGCTTGAAGCGTTGAGGGATGCGCCGGGCTTTCACGTTTTCCGGCTGTTCCGCATTAACCTGTTCCGGGTAGTTTTCGCTGGGATTTGTCATCAACGTATTGTCAGCGACTACCTGATCGATATGTATTTCCGGTGTTGAAAGAGGTTGTTCTGGACTGGTTGAAACTTCTGCAGCCCATGCTTCATAGGCTGCCTGCATATCCTCTGGATTTTCTAACTCAGGAATGAAAGGCACGTTATCTGCTGATGTCATTGCAACATCAGGTGCCTCCTGAGGAGGAATATCATTCGAATTTGCCATGGTGTATGCCTTATTAAGTTGATTAGAAAGCCATTCACTAAATGCGGTGAGGCCGCGTAATGGGTGGAGATCGTAAATGGTCCTCAGCCCCCGCTCAACTTCTTCACGCGTGAACTCGGGGAAAATGGCATCGGCACCTGTATGTTGCGTAACGGCTTCAATGGCTGAGAGATGACTTCCATTCACGATGTCAGTGTCTGTCAGGAAAACATGTTGACTGTTGGGGTACTGGGCATGAAGCTCGTTAGCCTGGAAAAGCATGTCCGCACCATTAACAGCAACCACGACAGGGTGCCCTGTTGCCGTATAGATGCTCTGTGCATCTGTGTCTCCCACGGCGTACAGCAGTTGCCCGTCTTTATCCAGCGGTCCCTCGCCAATGATGTTTTGGTTTTCCTGATGGTTTGGCGTTATCGGAGGGGAAGGCTTCGGTTCGGCTAGCGGCTCTAGACTTATCTGTGTGCGAAGTGCCTGTAAGTGTGGCATCAGCTGTTCTGTCAGTGCCTCAAGGCCGCGCGACTGATGCAAATCGTTGAAATCAGTCAGCCCTTTTTCCCTTTCTTCCTGAGTGAACTGGGGAAGTACGGCTATACCATCGGTTAATTGTGCTGCCTTTTCTGCCGCTTCCTTACCGGGGTTGCCCGGACGGTTAGGTTTCGGCGGATCGTCGTCTCCCAGGAACAGAGTGGGGCTGTAGGGATAACGTTTGTGGATGCGTTCGGCTACTTTCACCAGGTTACCAGAATCGATAGCCATGACGACCGGTATCCTCAGTGCCATCGCACCACTTGCGGCTGTGGCATAGCCCTCTGCAAAAACAATGGGCTGTCCATTCTTTAAGGAACCACCGACCACGAAAAAGTTACCGGTCTTTTCGGCATCCTTCGTCAACCGCTTGTTGCCTTCGGTATCGATGGTTTGCATTGAGCGAATGGCACCGCCGATGTTTCTTAGTGGAATAAGCAGTCGCTGTTTGTCATCGATATGGACACCTTTAGCAGCCTGAACCCCTTTCTTTGTGAGGTAGGGATGTTGGTGTCCGGCCTGAGCAAATCGGCCATAGACATAATTTACGTTGCCGGCCTTCTTGTCTTGCAACTGACGTTTGGCTTCTGCCCGGTTCCACTGATTTTGTGCCGTGATAGCTTTGAGCTGCAGGGCAGCTTTTGGCTCGGGTTCTTCACCGCTGAAAAACCATGTGCTTTGGTTCTCCTTACCCTCATCCCTAAAGTCGTTGAACCAGCCGTTAGGTAGACCGTCAAGGTGACCGACGTAGGTGCATGACTTTTTACCCGGTTTGTCGTCAGTCATGCGTATGCGCTGTCGTGAACCATCCATTACCGGTTGACCCTGTAGGTCGGCGCGATTAGCACGCAGGAAATCGGCAAACTGAGTCAGAGCATCGCCGGCGGTAACACCAACTACATGTGGATCTGGTTGCCAGGGTTTTAGTGCTTCCATATTGGCACCGGGCAGGGTGTACCAGAGCTTGTGTTTCTTATCGAATTGCAGGGCAGATTTACCATCAGCCAGTTTACCTGCCACTTTGCGCGCCAGGTCCTTGTCGCTGTGCGGAACGGCTAGGTAAGTACGGGTCGTCGCCATAGAAACCTCCGTTATTCAAAGAATTTTCGATACCACCAGGGCCGACCAGTCAGACGCTTACCACGCAGAATGTGAAATACACGCTGACTTAATACCGTGACGGTGAAACCGAAGTGCGCCAGAACGGCGTAGAAGATGATGAGGCCGATGCAAAACAGAAACATCAGCACAGATGGCCACTTAAACCACAACGAAAAGACTAGCCAGGCTAGGGCAGGAATCCCAAAAATTTGCACTGGTGGTGAGGCATCGCGACCTTTGTAGTAATCATCGGCCATGTGTCCCCCTCCGCGACAGGAACTCCTTCGTGCCCAGATAGCTACGTGCAATATCTTCGCTGACATCACCGTTCTGGCACATTTTCCAGACGTGGTCGCTGATACGAATGTTACGATTATCTAGGTCCTGATTGAGCAACATGGGCCATTTGGTATAGGGATGCATACGCAGGGAATCACGTAGTTCCTCGTCAAACAGTACGTACTCCTGCACGGCCTTGCGTTTGCCATCGGTGGTTGGCACCAAGCGCTGCATGACGATAAAGCGCATCAGCTCCAGCATGTCATGCGCCAGCGGTTCTCGGTTCTCGGCGGGGAGGATTCGTACACTGCGTGAAAACGCATGCCCAGGGGAAAAGGCATGTTCAGTTCCCAGACACAGGTGGCCGGATAGTGCGCTGCTGACCATGCCTTCGACGGTTTCTCCGTCACGGATTTCCCCGATACCGATTACGGTCGGTGCCTGACGCATAGAGAGGCGCAATCCGTCAGCAAAGCTCGGTACATCACGACCTATCTCGCATTGCTGCGGTTGCAGTATCCAGTTAGGTCCGCCAAGAAGTCCTTCGACAGGGTCCTCGTAAGTGGTGACTTTGCAGTTAGGATTGGTTTCGCCGTGATGCTGGTACACCGAGGTTAATACCGTCGTTTTACCGGAGCCAGTCGGACCCACGACCAGACCAATACCTTCTACTGGCAGGTGTGCCAGTGTTTGATACAGGTCATCAGGTAAGCCCAGGCTGGGTAAGTGTGGAATGTGGTTGTTAATCACGCGCAGTGTTACTGCGATAGCGGTATTGATTCCCCGAATAGTGGCCTGAATGAAGTTGGCACGAAAGCGTATACGTTCTCCCCGTGCCAGCCCGTAACGTTGTTGACTGTCACCTTCCAACTGAAGGGATGCATCGTCGCCTTTACCGTTCTGTATATTGGCTTTTACTGTCGGGCTAAAAATACCATCAATTAGCGCCAGCAATGTCGAGTGATCGAGAGCAAACGCAGAGCAGGGGAGCATTCGACCATGGTGTCCGACAACCACCCGACCGTTGCTTTGCAGATGGATATCGGACGCCCCATGGCGATAGCAATGCACGAAGAAGCTTCGGACAGTATCAGGGGTAAGACCCACGGAAAAATCAAACTTATCCAGTTCTGGCATCAGTTCCTCCCGGTTTGAATAACAGGCTGCCAGCGTTTTTTATCTAGATCAAAACCAGCTCGTTGTTTGAGATCCCTAACTTTGTCACCGAGCATCAGCTGTTCACGATTACCGCTAACGGATTGCAGTTGTTCATTGACCACTGGTGGCGAAATCATGTTCTGTTTAAGCAATAACGAGTAACGCAGCATCCCGGTGTAATCCCGGGTCAGCCGGTTAAAGTTGGCTGCTAAGGTGTCATCTGCACTTTGACGGCCTTCCTGCCACCCTTTTTTTATCGCGTTCTGCCAGATAGTTCGCTCTTCCCGATTGCTAGGGCTCACGTTATCCTCTGGTACCGTTCTGACGGATAACCCGGCAAACAGATACTGGCGCCAACTGGGCGGGTTACTGACAAAACGCTCAGACACCAAGATGTTGTAGACATGGTTGGCTGTGCGCATCTGCTTGTCGGTGATTGTGGCCATCGATGTCGCTTCGGCAATAACTGGCGGAAGCCAGCCCTGGCGATTAATTAGTGGAGCGAACAGATAAAGGCTGTCGAGTTTTTTAGCCTGCTGCTCAAGCGACTGGTGTAGCTCCCATGCGCGTTGCGTCTTGCCGCCCCGAAAACCTTCCGTTTTTCCTGCTTCGGTCAGCATCTGATAAACGGTGTCGTTCACACCATCGTGATCGTATGCTTGAGGACTTAGATAAGCTGACATGGCAGGAGGGGGGGCGTCAGCGGTGGTAGCGGCCAGGGTATAGAAACTCATCAATGACAAAATACTGAGCAGATAAGCCTGTTTTATCATGACAGTCGTCCTTTCAGCAGGAGCATAAAACCAACTTCAAGCGCATCAGCCTGTTGGTTCAGGGTGGCACGCCAGTCAATTTGTGTGCGGATGAGCCGCAGCAGGGTCTCAAACGTGACATCACGCTCATGAATGGTGATAGGAAGGGGCAATCGGACACCGGAATAACGCAATAACAGCCCACGTTGATGTGCCAGTTGTGTCAGTAGTTCCATAGCATCTCCGTCCCAGTCTACTGAAACTCGTTGTGAGTTAGCGGTAATACGTCCGGGTAGCAACCAGCCATCTTCGGTTAATGTTAGTGCCAGTTGTTGTTGATTTTGTTTTAGTTCAATCTCCGACGTGGATATCGTTGGCCGTTGTTTGGTGGATTGCGATGCAGGGGCTTGCTGGCAGCCAGACACAAGTAATGGAACCAGAGCCCCAAAGAGGATTGGCAGTTTCATGAGTTTGTCTCATTAAGGGTTGAAAGAAAGTAAGTGGCGCACTGTCTGCGTGCGGTGGATGTGGATAATGGTGTGCTTGCGAGGGTGGAGATAGTGATTTTCCGTGTCAATGACAACACGTAATGACGTAGGCCGATTCTCCATTCTGGTGTCCTACAAATTGCAGGCCAGAGGCATACCAGCCAACAGGGCAACGATACTCTTTAAAATCCCGTCCCCACCAGTTCCCTACCTGCCGACACTCTCGCTGCTCCAGACTACCTCCTGACGTCCAGCGTCCATTCAGGCAGGACAGTAACGCCCCTTCCTGGGTGCGGCCTACCAGTCCGTTAGGGCCACATCCCCACCCGGCTTGCGCGGTGCCTTCCAGGTGCAAAAACTCCCTGGTAGACAGACGCCCATCCGCTCTAACTGTGCCGCCTTTCAACTGCCCGCCAGTATAAATTCCTTTGTTATTGACGCTACGTACCCAGTCATTGTCGGACATATAAAAACCACCGCTGTAGGTTTCATTCAGCCAACCCTTATTGTTGCGGGTGACTATCCATCCATTGTTGCTGCGGATATCGTTGTTCGCGGTCACCCCTTGACTGGTAGTAACGGGTCCGGAAAAGTTGCCGTTATGCGCGGTCAGGTTGCCCGAAAACTGGCCATTTTGCCCATTGAGGTTACGGATATTGTTGATATCATTACCGCCCATACCTAATGCCGTGTGCATCTGGTTAAGATCGGGACGATTGTTAACGGCAAAGCGATACAGACGATCGCCGGCTTCACTGTCACTGCCCAGCGTGTCAGAGGACAACATAACGGCCAGTCGGCCTTGTTGTCCGGAGAGGCCATAACGGGTGAGGTTAACGTTCCAGCTGCCGTTGGCACCTACTGCCTGGTTGACTGGCCAGATATAACCGCCCAAGCCACTGATATTCTGTGCGATATACCGCAAACCTTTCGGCGGGATTTCCGTACCTGCCGTGGTCAGAACAAACCCCATCAAATTCTTTTTTGCGTTTGAGTCCTGAGTAACAGCGACAAGATATGATTGACCTTCGCCAGTCTTCAAGCTGAAGCCGGGGGGAAGATATTTCGCATCCTGCAGCTGCTGGCCGGTAATAACAACATTTTTGGCTGAATTGAGTTTGGATGTCAGAGTATCTTTATTGTCTTTGATATAGCGTTTAGCGGCAGCACTGACGGCAGACAGCGTTGTGGCACTGATATCCCAGGTCCGTTCCTGGTTGTATTCCACTACGCGGGGAATGCTGAAAGCCATGAACATGGATAGGATCGTGACGACAATCGTTACTTCAGTAATTGTGAGCCCTCGGTTAACGTGAGGGCGATACTGGGCGATTTTTTTACTCAACATAGAGATATCCCTTTGTTGTCAGGGTAGGATGGATAAGGTGAATCAGCAGCACAATTGGCAATAGCCAGGGTGCCAGAGGATGCGACGTTGATCTCCCCAACAAGCTAACTGTCAGTAATACATAAAGAGTCATGGCCCATACGAGCCAGGAAAGTGGTAGCCATGCACACAAGCCTGCAAGGAGATGAACGTCTCCTAGGCCAAATGAGTCTGGTTGTCTTCGCTCAAGTTCCCGGTGAAGTAGAAGCAGTATTATGAAAGAGACCAGACTGGTGATGACGGCGGCATAAAACGAAAGTGAAGCGCCAGGGAGCTGGGTGAGCAACACACCGGCCAGCCAGAAGCTGTTGGTAAAGCACAACGGGAGATAGCGTTCCTGAGCATCCAGTGCAATCAGGTTTATACTGAATGCCATCAAGAGAAACGTTTGCAGAAGATGTGCCGTAGATAAAGTTGCAGTTTGGCCATCAAGTAGTATGGCTATACCTCCCAACATCCAGACCAGCCCCATAAGGGAATAAGTTAACTGGGTTGAATAAGGTGAATGGTCATAACTCTGCAGAAAGGCGTTTCCCTGTTGTAGTAACGGACCACCATTTTTCATTAAAAATGTCAGTGGTAAACTGCCGAATAGTACATATAGAAAACCAGAAATCATCGACCAGAGTCTCCAGCCAGTTGCAAATACTTACGGTAAACATTTTTTGAATACCATTGCCGGCGTGATTCTCTGTCAGGAGAAAAACCTGCGTTATATGACCCCAGACAAGACCAGTTTGCACCACAGACCTGTAAATGTTGCGCCAGTATCCATGCACCAATCTGAATATTAAGGCAGGGGTTAGTCAGTAAATCCTGTTCGCTCTTAATGATGCCCATACGTTTAAGTCTGGGTAGCTGACCACTGTTTATTTGCATCAGGCCGTAATCGCTGCTGAGAATCTTCCCGTCTTTACGGTTGACACCAATAGCTCTAGGGTTAAGCGCGCTTTCCCACACCGCAATAGCTCGCAGGAGCCGCGCGTTAATGTGATATCGGGCACCAGCTTCATCAAAGCACCAGGCGTGAGCCGGTGAAGATAAACACAACAACACGCCAGCAAACAGAGTGATAAGGGAAAGTCGCATATATCCTCACTCAGCTCAGACTGGTGAATACCAGAGTGTTGTTACCCGTTGACCCTGTATCAGCCTTGCATTGTTGAACGGCTGTTGAGGATCTCACCGGACCTGCAGTTGAGGTCCCGTTCACCTTGGTGGTTGCCACATTGGAGGATGAGCTCAGAGTAGTAACGATATTGGTGCAGGTTTCTTGTGGAATACCTTCAGTCGTTAGTGTGAAACCGGATTTCTGGCCTCCGGATGAGGTAGCAGGTGCAAGAGTGACGGCACCACCGTAAGTGTTGGTCAGACTGGCTGATCCGGAGGATGCAGTGCCGACCAGATTCAGACCGACCGGAGCACCGCCGTTCATAACGATGTAGGTGCCGGTCATCTGAGCCGCGCCGGTGTAGTTATACTGCCCCTGATTTTTCAGATAACGAGGTGTCTTGGCCATCATGTCATTGTAAGCATTGATCTCTTTGGAGGTATCGCTGGCGGAAAATGCCCCTTTTGACATGGTGTATACGGCCCCCATAACGATGGCTGCAATAACCATATACATAATTACTTCTGTCAGCGTTGTCCCTTTATTAATTCTGATGCATTGTTTTTGAGGTGAATTAAACATAACCGCGTTTTTCATGGTTTTTCCTTTCAACATAGAGGTTAGTGGAGTGTGGATACCAGGGCGTTAATTTGAACGCCGGCCAGTATTTGCAGAACGATGTAGCCGGCGTTAATCATCAAAAAAGAGAAGTTAACGAACGAACAGGTTTTGGTTATTTTCCCGAGAGTTTTCTCCTGCCACAGATGAGCAAAAGACTTAATAATGCCCTGAGCATTGTCCCCACCGCTCAGAATGGATAGTCGAACTGCGGCGTCACGTGAGGGAAAGTCGAATCCGGTCATTATTAGTGCTTGCCCCAGATTGACACCAGAACTAAGCTGGTGCCGGGTGGTGTCAAGACGTTCAAATAACCATGGCGATGCATACACACACAGAAGCTGAAGTGCGGTTTCCATTCGGATAGACGGATGCATCAGGGAGGCGTAGTTGAGCAGAAACGTCGCCCCTTCTGCATCTTTATAGAGGCTCCAGGGGAATAGTCGGTCGAGAAGTTTTGCACGCCATTCCCCGGTTGTATTTGGCATGCTCCAGAGTATGGCGATAATAACCAGAACAATCCCTGGTATCAGCAGTGTTAGATTGTTAATCACAAACTCAGTGATCCCGACAAAAATAGCGATACTGCCAGTTAACTTTTCGCGGGAGATTAATGCCAGAATGGTGGGGATATAACGCTCGTTGAGAAAGTACATCGCCACAATCGTACTGATGCTCAGAAACACCGGGTAAATTATGCTACCGGCAATTTTGTTTTTAATTTTCCCGACTGTATCAAGGTTTTCAATGGTGCGCTTAAGTGCATCACTCAGGTCACCGGTTAGCATCCCTGACATAATGATGGTGCTTTCACTATGAGGAACCCAACGTGATAAGCCCTTATCCAGCGTCTGACCAGCAGTTAACGCTGCATGGACATCTTTAAGGCAGTACATTAATGAGCTGCGTTCTTTACCTTTCTGGCAGGCGGCGTGTTGTAGTTGAGTTATGGCCTCAATCAACTGGATATTGTGATCCAGCATAAAGGCCAGTTCCTCATACAACTGGCGTCGTTCTGACATCGAGAATGTTTTTCGGGCTATCCAAAAGTCGAGTCGGGAAAACCATCTAGGTGGACGCATGTCAGAAAGGGACAGGTCTTTCAGACGTGTCTTTAACCACGAAATCATGTGCAATTCCTTACTGTTCGGGGAGGGAAGGGCAAAACGGAAAAGAACGAGGGATTACGCAGCTGTAGGCGGCGTGCTTAGTGTAAGCAGTTTATCTTCATCCAGTGGGCTGATAAGGTCGGCTTCGAGGGGATCAACTTCGCCATGGTTAAGGTATTGCTGCAGATGCATACCGCGTGTAATACCGTTCATCTGGTTGACCCAGTAGTCACGAGCTGCTAGTTTGCCCTCGGTCCGGTAAAGTTTCATGAACTGAGCATCAGGCCGGATAACTTCGACAATAACCCGCCGCCCCACGGAGCCGTGATGACAATGTTGGCAGCCATTATGGTTCCTGAAACGAACCTTCTCGGTGTCGCAGAACGTATTCAGAAGTTCCAGTTCATCATCTTCCAGGTGGTCTTTCACATCTTCATAGGTTTGCTTGCATTTGGGGCATAACAGAGGCACCAGGCGCTGCGCTATGAGTCCCACGATTAACTGAGGGTCAGTAATCAGTGGTAGCGGCACGTCTAATGTATCCACCATGCGACTGATGATGCTGATGGCATCGTTCGCATGTAGTGTGGACATCAAAACATGACCTGTTTCTGCACCGGCAATTGCAGTTTTAACAGATTCTTTATCGCGCATCTCACCCACAATTAGCGCATCAGGGTCGAGACGCAGAGCAGCAGAAATGGTCCTGTTCCACGCCTGAAATACTGCATTAGGGTCCCCTTTATCTGCCTTTATTGGAATCTGAATACCCGGCAGCTTTCCTTCTGGAGGATCTTCAATTGCCAGCAGCCGTTTGAGGCCTCGAGTAAAGCGGGTATACATGTCGGCCAGCGTGCGCAGAGTGGTACTTTTTCCAGAGCCGGTAGGGCCTGAAAGAATAATGAAACCATGGGGAGTTCGCAGCATGCGTCGTATTTGCATGATTTGCTGAGCCAGAAAACCGAGTTCTTCAAGCGAAGTAATTTTATTGCCTTCGTCCTTAATCAAACGAACGACTGCATAAACACCCAGCTCAGTCGGAATGTGTGCATAACGGGCGGCATATAGTCCAGCCTGACGTAGGTATTTGTTACCGATACGTGCATCCTGGATCTGGTTTTCCATGAACTGCGTGGCACCGGAATCAGACATTGAATTCACCATACAGCGCAGAAGCACCATGCCCTCTTCTTTAGTCTTGCTGGAAATAATATTAAGGTCACCATGGATGCGCCGCATGATGGTAGAAATCCCATCATTTCCGACCAGAAAATGGATGTCCGAAGCACCCCCGGAACCAGCCTGTTTAAACAGTTCTATAACTTCAGGTTGCAGATTTTCTGCCTTGTCATCGGTGGGCTTAGTTTTCTGACAATACCGGGAAACGGTATCGAAACTAACTTGTTCAACTTTAAGGCCAGAAATGTTGGTCATAGCGCGCTGTAACTCGCTTTGCACAACAGGCAATTTACAGTGGTCAATCGATACATAACAGACTGGTGGTGGGCCAGGTTTCCAGTACAAATATTCTGCAGCAAAGGCATTAAACTCAAAACTTGGCACCTGAGTTGAAGTGGATGTAACAGATTTCATTCTATTCACCAAAAGTCAGTGTATGTCGTGCGCCGTGGGCATCTTTCACTTCAATCGAGCTGGCTGTGATGGCGGTAACGATTAAATCGCTTCCGGGGATTCTACTTCCGGTGCGAACAATAACTGCCAGCCCGTTATTCAGTGAAAGTCGGGCGGATAATGCCCGACCTTGTCCGCTAATTTCCACAATTTTTGGAGTGCTGGACCTGGTTGGCTGAGTCTGGTTAACCGCAGGATTGGGGAGTCCCGGAGGTAGGTGAGTATCGGGTACGATGGGTTGCAAGGCAGGATCATTGCTGTTTTGCCATTGTTCCTGACTGGCTTTTGCCAGAGAAGCCCGCGCGTTAGCCAACTGAGCTTGGGCTTCGGTCAGCAATGTTTGAGTGTTTATTTTTTCCAGCTCTTTCAGGGTGCCAGTTGGCAGTGGTACGGCTGATGTTGTTTCCTGAGATGTTGATAATGCCGGAGGCTCGGTTTCTGCATGAGCCGGAACGGCTAGGATGAATAACATGCAAAACAGGGAGCGGGCACTTTTATGGATTAACATAAAGCGTTCCTTCGAGTGTGTAGCTGAGGCGGACATCCTCACGTACGGTGCGGATGCTGGCGATGCGCAGCCCAGGCATCGGTAATGAATCGATATAGATGTCAGGTGATATCGGGAGGATTAAAGTGAAACGCACTTCACGCCAGCCTGTCGTGACTTCCTCACCGTTAATTAGCTGAGAAGCGGGCTGGGGATCGAGCTGTAGCTGCGCATTCTGACGTTGGGCAAATGTAGTCAATGTCATCATGGCTTCTGTCAAACCCAGTACTGTCTGTTGCCTAGACCCCGGTAAAGAGGTGACGGGTAAAATGACAGTCGCCTGATCGGCCCCTCCAGGGATATTAAACTGTACCTGGGAGTTGTCACCGAACAGAACCTGAATCCGGCGTTTAAAATCCACGACGCTGGCATTGCCGGTTCGGCGGTAGACCAGCTCCATATCGCGTTGTCGGGTGTAAGTTTTGCTTTCAAACATCCATCCTGCGACAGACAGGGGGATCGTGTGTTCATTGTTGCCTTGGATGATGGCCCGGACATCTGGCTGGGAAGGCCATGGTGGCGGTAATGGCTTAGGCTGTACTGCTGCGGATTGCTTCAGTTGTTGCTGTCGGGTCTTTAACACTTGATCCTCCTGCCAGGCCTGGTAGAAATGTCGTCCCGTGAATGCTACTACTACAGCAAGGGTGAGCATCGAATACTGAAGAATAGGACGGCGTAGGGAAATGGCCGGAAGCGCGTATCGTTTAGCGGCACCGGACAAAAGGATAAAATCGACAAGAGGCTTAGGGTGTGAGTCCCTGCTATCTTCAAAAAATCCCTCCGGTGCAATGACCTTCCAACTATGTACCCCATTGTTCATCGTCAGAAAAAAGTCAATGGCGCGATAAGTGCTTTCCCTGTTACCAACTTTATCACTGAGAACCGATAACTGCCCTTTACAGGTTGCAATAAACCAGAACTGATCGGGCTGTAATTCAAATATTGCGTAACAATTATCTTCTAACTGATGAGCGACAGCGAGTGCCGCACTCACGGGAGCTTTCTTTTCACTTTTTGGCAATTGTGTCCAGCATGCCAGCAAATCATTGTCTGACAAGCGGGTGGTGAGGAAATGTGTTGCGTGTTCTTGAGCTACCCGGCGTCGTAACTGGGCTTTGCTAGGCGCAGGTGTAATTTCCCACTGTAAAGCAGCCAGCCAATTTTGATTGGGGGATACAGGAAGGCGGATGGCACCGTTGAAGGTCTGTGTCGTATCTTCCATTTTTTATCCCACAATGTTTGGTGTTACCATAATCAGCAACATGCTGCGGTTTTTCTCAGCGTTGCCGCCACCACCAAATCCCCAGAAAGACGCAGAGCCAACGCCCTGTTTAGAAGCCGAGTTATTACCCTGGTCAAAGGCCGTCAAGAGCATAGTGTTACCAGAACTCATGATGACACGATAGGTGGATGTTTTCAGACGCGTTTTTGACAGCTCAGACTGGGAATCGTCCTGTTTGACTGTGCGGAATGTTGGATCGTCAGAGATGCTGATGGAGAACTGTAACTGCATCTGATCGCTGTCCGGCATCATGTACGGTAGGGCCACCATATTGAACCCGGTAGTAATAGTGGCCCGCTCAATATCTGTTGAGCTACCGACGTTAGCCGTCTGAGATGTGGTGATCCCAGCGATAAAGTCCTGCTGCAGGGCCATCTGAAGTGGAACAGGGGACATATTGGTCGTCATGGCTGATGCTTGCGTGACGATGCTGGTATTGGTCTTCTCTGCCAGCGCTTTTACGAAAGCTTCAGAACCCTTGCCTTTACCATCCAGGAGGGTTACCCCGCTGCTCATGGCATTATCGGCAGCATTCACAAATGTTCCTGATAGCATGCCTTTAACACTGCCACTGCTGAACACACCCGCCAGATCAAATCCGAGATTATCCTGATCGCGTGCTTCCACGCTGTAGACCTGAACATTAAAGACGACTTGTCGATTCAATTGTTTGTTGCGGTCAGCTATGTAGCGACTTACAGCATCCAGTACTTGTGGTGTATCACTGACCGTCAACATCCCGGCGGACAAGTTCATGCGACCAACCTTCGGCGTAAGCATCGCGTTGACAGTGGTTTTGATGTCTTCGTACAGGCTTGTTTTGATCTTGCTTTCCGTGGACTGGGATGTGTTGTTGTCACCAGAAATACCGCCTGACGAACTTGTGCCTCCAGAACTGCCGTTGCTGGTTGTTGTACCGCTGACAGTTGTGGAGGAAAACGTCGTCACGTTATCCATAAAGTTGACGGTGAACGTGCGTGTATCGATATAGAAGATAGTGATCTTCCCATGGTCATAGCGCCACGACAGCCCCAGACGTGTGGTGATGTTATCGAGAAAACCTTCAAGACCTCCCTGCCAGAAAACCCCGTGTAATGTATTTCTGGCACTGACTACCGGCACCGCTGCTGATGCCTGAGCCGCCCCCAACTGGGACAGCGGCACCATACCCGTGTTGGGATCAGGTGCGGGAATAGTGCCGCTCATCGCCTGGGTGGTTCCGCCGCTCGATTGACCTGCGGATTGGACATCAGGAGTGACAAACACCGGGATACGGCAGGTTGTGGATATAAAAGCGCTAATTTCAGCAAGTGATACGTCACCGGCTCTGCTGAAGATTGGAGTGCAGGCGGGGAGTTGGCTTCTTTCGCTGCCTTTACCACTGATAGGAGTTGGATTAATCCACTGAGATTTTAGCTCTTTGACGACGTTGCCTTTTCGCATGTCCTCAATCTGGCCGGAAACGACTTTCTGAGTTTTTTCCGTCTCGCGGAGTTGGTTATTAATACGATCGAGGCTGGAGCAGCCTGCCAGTAACAGGCAGGCACAAACAGGGGCAAGTTTCGCCCTTGGTAATAGCGACATGCGTGTCTCCATTTATTAGTTGATATAGACGATGGCACCGTCTGGAATGGTGGTAGGGGCGGTCAGGCCAGTGGCCTTTCCGGTGTCGTCAAGCAACTGGCGGTTGACTACTCGACCCAGCAGAGACGAACTCAGGGAAGCATTGGTTAGAGCATTCATCAGACCGGGGTAGTCAGTCTGATAAACCCAGGTTCTGCCCTGATTTCTCAGGTTATAGACAGGCCCCAGAGGCAACACCGGTTTAGTGATATTCACAACACCCTCATTCTGGGGATGGGTGTAGAGGGTGTCATTAATCTGATTGATATAGCGTACCGTAGCGATAGCTTGTGCTTGGGTATCCGTGGACTGGTTCGACTGAGTGGCTATTTCGGCATGTCGTGGTGGAATAACGGTCAGCAATAGAAGTCCTACCATGAACGCCATCATCCAGTGAGACATTATGGCTCCTTATCACTGACTATCACTTGACATTGCTGTGTGCGTGTTCCTGCATACAATGGCACCGACGCATTCAGATATAACCGGAAGACATCATTCAGTGCATCCATAAAAGTGCCCCGGAAAACCAGCGGTGCATCAATGCGGTAATTCACTGGTGTTAACCACTGTACTGTCCAGTTATCAGCATTCGGGAGTGAGCATTTTTCCTTAGTAGACCACGTCAGCAACGAATCCTTCAGTGTGCTGCCCGTGGTCATCACCCATATACGACTTGTTCCAGCAGCCCCGGGTAAGGTTATTCTGGCGGTAACCGCTGAAGCGGTCTTTTTCGATGGTGTGCTTTGTGAGGCAAATGGGTTACGTTTGGCAGGTTTTACCACTTTATCAGCAGTAGATTTAGCTGATAGTATGATTGTTGCTGTTCCATCAGAAACCGAAACCTTGCGGCTTGACCAGTCAACCGTAGCCTTCAGCTTTTCGTGCACCAGTAGCCTGTTAAGAATATAAGGCCATTGGTCATTCCCGCTCCAGTTTAGTTGGTGTTTAACCTGGGGTTTAAGGCCCATATCGAAATGTATCGTCCAGTCTTTCGGAATGATACGTGCGATCGCCATATTCAATGTTGCCGCTTTACCCGCTACAGCCAGAGAAGGGATATCAGGGCGTTCACCGATATATGTCAGTGCCGGCAGTGCTTTTACTGCATGACTAGGGAAAGAGGGAACTGGTGTTGCTTTTGTGGCAGATGCAGTGAACGGATTGATTACTAAACGGCTTGGTACAGAGGCTGAAGTTGCCATCTCGGGCGGTGATTTTGTTGTGGAAACAAACGACTGGTATGGTGATGGATGCACGGGACGGAGTACCCGGGAGAGCTGTTGCTGTACAAAGCTTACTTTTTCAGTATGCTCCGACATTAATTGACCAACCACATCGCCGGCCGGTATATCCGGCTGTGCCAGATGCTCCATCGTGGCGCAGCCGCTCAGTAACAACCCCAGTGAGATCACGGTATGTTGTTTCATGGGCGCTCCCTGTCAGCGACGAGTATTCTGTGATGATTCATCGCGCTGGTTCATCGCAATAATTGTGTTATTGAGTTGTTCTTTCGGGATAGTTGGTAGGAGTTCAACTAGTGCGCATAACACATGACGCGGACTCACTGGAAAGTTACATTCTGCAGTTGAGCGGATCGCCTGAAATTCCAGAGTTTGCGCTGACTGCTTTTTTAGTGAGAAACTACGCTGCATATTGGTTTCCTTCTGAAATAGAAAAGCCAGCAGATGCCGGCCTGGGTTAATGCTCCTTGAGCCACTTGCAATCCAAACACAACTTGACACTCGGCAATGCTCGGCGTCTTTGTTCAGATATCGGTTCACCGCAGCAGTGACAGTGTGTAGCTGATGGGATGGGGTTCGTTGAAACTGAAGACTGGTCAGAAACTCCATTTCTTCGTCTGCACGATCACAGATATCAGACATCGCGTTCTCTGTTGTCATGAAAAAACGGTTAATACAACAATAAGAATATGCGTGAAGGGCTAGTGATACTGCGGAGTCCAGAGGTTGGCTGGTTGAGCACCCCAGACTGCTTCTGGTAAAGACGCCATGCTGATATAAACGGTTCTGACGAGTGAAGAACGTCCGCACTCAATTTCTGCGCCTTGCATCACCGCAAAACCACATGAGTGAAAAGCTTCCTCAAACTGATCGCTTTGCCTGTTGAGAACTAGCTGGAAGGTCAGAGGGGCTTTGATCTGTCCTGTCGCCTGAAAACCATCTTCTGGGAGTGTCAGCTGAAGAAAATGGTTACGACGAGTGTGCAAGCGAGTCATTGTTTCCGGTGTCGTCTCCTCAGGAAAACGGCAAATGCATCCACACCATTTGTTGGAGAACAGCGTATTTTTAGCGTTTCGAAAGCGTATGAAATCGCACTGTTCGTTCAATACCGACTGTTCCCACAATGCTGACAACACTCCATCAATGGGCACATTTCTATCCTTTATGAGTAGCTCGCGTAATGTGCTGAACTCACGAGGTAGCCCTGAGAACGTTGGGACCCGGCGAGCACAGCTCAACCACTGATTAAGGAATTTTCGGCGAGCATTTTCTGAGGTGAACGGGTTATCGTCATGCGCGGTACGCAGCGCTATCAGCATGCACCACAACAGATGTGATACAGGATTTTCTTCGTGTTTCATACGTGAGATACCGAATGTAGTGATGGAAGCGTTTTGGACTAGCGCCTGTTTATCCCAGCTGTCATCAAGGTATACGGGGCCAAAGATAGATCACGACAAAAGAACGAAGAATGTTCGTATGAAAGGTGCCGGCTAGTCACCAGTCCAAAATCTTAAAAAAAGTCCCAACTTTTCGATGAAGGGACAATTGCAAATGGAACCGTCAATCGTGAGGTACTTCGTTTCCTTGATAAGGGTGTAGCATTTAAATACAGGTTTCTTCAGCCTGAAACACCAGTTTGTACAACATAGAAATTCTGGATATGGGCTGAGTAATTTCCTCCAGATGGAGCAGATAGTTGTACTGCTCTTTAGTTAACCAAAGGTCCGAGGCTGCAATTATTTCTTCCTTGGCCGCTGGGTTGAGCTCTGGCTCAGGATAGGTCTTCATCAGAGCTTCAACTAATCGCGGACGCACGGGGCTTATTCCTCCACCGAAATGCACAAAGTCACAAAATGCAGAATGACACCGGACAGTTGCAATATTGTGGATGTCAAAGTTGGCCTTAAGAAAAAAGTAACCGGGAAACACGGCGGCAATGCGCTTACGGTAACAGCACAGTTTATCGCTGCGTTTAACTCTTTTTATTGTCAGTGGTGTCCAGGGAACCATATGCTGATTTGAAAGCCAGTCAAACAGGTGCTCTCTGTTTTTACCGCCCGTGATGTACTGGGCTAGATACCACTGTTGGTTATGCAGATGTTCAATTTTCATGAAAGCTTCGCCCGAACCGATCCCCGTAGGAATAATTCTGTATTCAACTAGGTGAATACACTCAGGCATTGCGCTGAAACAGGCTTATGAGCACGCACTTAAGCATGTCTGCTGCAGTTCTGACAGCGTTATGACTCAGTCCATTCTTGTAACAAAATTTGATCATAAGAGTACGGCGGATTACCCTTAATCCCTAAAAATCACTAAAGTATTTATTGCTGCTTAACATAGTAAACACGATCTAAAGATCTAATAAAATGCTTGTTATTGAATTTTAATTTCTTAATTGGTGAGTATAAGTAGTTTATTATGCTTTTTGTGATTAATTAGTTAGATCGTTAAACTAAAAAACCAATAAAACGCGATCTATTAGATCGTCAGAAAGATATTTCTCGGAAATATCTACTTTTTAAACATATATCAAAAAGTGTGAGGTGAATCACATTTATGGAGCGTGACATATAAAACTCAATGTAGTTGTTAGGGAATGTCATACATGTGAAATATTCATATATTGAAATTATAACTTTTTTTATGGATTTGAATGGTGCAAGCTATAGATGTTTTGTGGCATATTTCCTGTAAGAAATGTCATACTAGAATGGTGAATAACTGCGCAAAACGGGATCTTCAGCGATCCATTTGTTGCAAGTGGGCAAAAATACAGTACTATTTACCAACGTTTGTGCTGTATTTTGGACCGTTTTGTGACCTTTTAAGCACAAAACATGAATATACATGAAAATGCTGTCTGCTGAATAAATGAAGGTAGCGTTTCCAGGATGGGACATATCCCAAATGTCTAGGGTAAAAGGCTCCAGAACACCGAGCTTTGAATGCAAAAACCCCCCAAAATCTGCTATCAACTTGGCGGAAGATCAGATATCAGGGGGTCGTAAAGCAGGCACCAGCCTGTGGAGGATTATAACGCATGTACAATCGAGATCAATATCATTCTGCCATAAGTGCGGGATGGGGTGATTAGCCAAAGTGAAATTCAGGTAACTCCTGACCTATTTAAACGTTCCCGACGCGGTAAATCCAATGCGATGCGTAAAGGGAAACCAAAAATCCATCGGCGTTACACGCCAACACTAACCTGTTCTGTACCGCGAGGGATGGCGGCCAAAGTTGTTGCGCGCCTGAGTAGTCACAATTGGCACCATAACAATGACCTCATTAAACTACGCTGTAACGGTTATGTTCCTTATACCAGACGTAATGACCCTGATTATGTGCCAAAGCCCATGCGCATTTCTGCGCGTTCAGAGAGTTGTGAAGCACTGACAGCATTGTCGCTGGCCCTGTCTGCTAATTGTGATTACAACCCAGACAGCGATTACCCGTTCGAAATCATTGCACCGTTTGAGAAAATAGCGGCCGCTATGGGGATGCTGCATGTTTACGAGAATGGTCGCAAAGCTTATGATCCGCCACTTCATGCCCTATCTGTGCTAGAACAGCTGGGTTATATCGTTGTCTTGCGTGGACAGGATACAGACACTGGGCAAAATAAACCCCTACGTATTTGGTTAACAGAGAAATTCTTCACGTCTCGCGGGATTGCTATTGAAGAGATCCGCCGGTGGTTGGGACAGTTCCGAACGTGGGCGCTTAAAAACGGCCTGACGGAAAGTTTGCGCAAGAAATATGAGCGCCATTTGCTGCGTATTGAGCGCATTGGCATCGATCTGAAAGACAAACACTCTTTACGTAACCGACTCAAGCAAATCAAACGTTGGGTAGTTAGCCCTGACTTGCAGCAGGATAAAGCGAAGAAGGCAGAATCCATCGAAAATGTGCTCAATTCGCAGGAAAACAGCGCAAATCGCCTTGATTGGGTGCTGGATGAGTCACAAAAGCAGTTCCTCAACATCGCCAGTGCCAAAAGGCAGCGTCAAACTCCCTATTATCAAGCCTTTGTTAAATGGTCTACCAGTGGTGCTGTATTGCCTATCAGGGTGTTGCAGCTTGAGAACAGCCTCAAGCAAGAAGCCCCCGGTCTGTGGCATAGCGACCCAGAAGCCTACTATAAAACGTTGCTGGAGCGGGCAGGTGTCCCAATATAACAACAACTCTTATTCTCACCTCACAACCTCCTGCCGTGCCTAGCGCGGTGTTTCTCCTTTCTTTGACTGAGGCTTAGCTTCGCCAACAGACGCAATTGCTACCGTGTAAACGTTCGGGCGAAATTCAACAACCGTAAAACGACCAAAAAACGGACAATGGAGATACAATTTTCACCAGAGTTTTCCATAATATCAAATTAACTTCGTAATATACTCATCAATCATAGTTAACTTCGAACGTTATTTCTGAACAAAATAAGCCCTTTAAAAAGGGAGTAAAATTCGAGCGAACTTCGTTTCGCTCTCGAATTACCCTCCCTCACTCCGTTCGGGCAAAAAAACCCTCACAATACAGAGACAAAAAATGCCTTCACTTACAGATAATAACGCCACACCGACTAAAAATAAGGGCTACGCCCTTTAATGTTAGCTCTTTGTATGAAAATCAAGTATCGCAACGGCACGTTGCGAACTACACAACAAACAAATATTAAACACTGCTAAAAACCAGCTTAGCAGGAAAGGGGGAAATCTAGGGTTTGGGAAATAACGGATCAAAATGATCCTATTCCAGCTATAATAGATCTTATCGGCCACGAATAACCGTTACAATGCGGACATATCAATATACAGAGACGTTACCCTTTTAGGAAAGCATAAAAAATCTATGGTTCCCCTCGTTTTTGCAACACTCATTTTTGATGAATTTTTGGCTTGCTTAAATCTATCCGGCGTCACTGTAGGCAAGGAGCCTGCGCCTCGATGAGTTCCGCGCCTGATGAACCTTAAAACCTTGTCGGCTTGAAAGAGCCATTTTTTATGTTAGGTTTCTCATCAGGCTGGTAGGCCGTTCATGTCATCAATAATCAGTCTTCGCAAAACCAGTGGGGTAACATTTAAATAGGTTCACAATGACGCCAGCTTTAGGCGACAAATACCGTGTGTTGTGTCGTAATGGCCCACGCTATCCGGGCGAGTTTATTAGCCAATGCACAGGCCACGATATTAGAGTGCTTTCGTTCAAGCTGCTGCTTAACCCAGTCAGCCAGTTTTCCCTGCCGGTGCTCAATCTGTTGCATGAATGACCGGGCGCAGAGTACCAACAGTTGCCGGAGCGTCTTATTACCCCGTTTACTGATACCCAATAAGGTCGTCCTTCCCCCGGTGCTGTACTGGCGGGGAACCAAACCCGTCGAGGCCGCAAAATCCCGGCTGCGAGAATATTGTTTTCCATCACCCAGTTGTGAGGAAAGCACACTCGCCGTGATGGGACCAATACCGGGGATCGTCATCAGCCGTTGTCCGGTATCATCCTGAATGATTTCCTGTGACAGTGCGGTCTCAATCTCGGTGATTTGCCCAACCAGATAGTGATAATGCGCCTGTAACCGTAGTAATATTTGCACCAAATAAGGGGGAAGAGGATGTTCGGCCAAAACAGTGGAGAGTCGTTTTATCACGGCAATCCCCCTTGGGCATACTGATGCCAAACTCAAGCAGGAAAGCTTGCATCTGATTGGTGGTTTTGACTTTATCCCGGACCAGTGATTCCCGGACACGATGCAACGCTCGCATGGCTTGTTGGGCTTCCGTTCTGGGCTGAACAAAACGCATTGAAGGTCGTGAGGCGGCTTCACAGATGGCTTCCGCGTCAATAAAATCATTCTTGTTACTTTTGACAAAAGGACGGACAAACTGCGGTGAAATCAGCTTAGCCTCATGCCCCAAATCAGCGATCCGCCTTGCCATGAAATGCGCGCCAGCACAGGCTTCCATCACAACCGTTGCCGGAGAGCAATCGGCTAAGAATTCCATCAATTTAGTTCGGGTGAATTTTTTACGTAGCAGGGCTTTTCCCGATTGCTCCTGACAATGGACATGAAAAGAATGCTTGCCGAGATCGATGCCAATCAGTGCGATAGTGTTCATGATGGTAGCCTCTTATCAAAGATAATCACTCTGCTAATATACTGCCGTTAGAGTGAGGGGAGCCATCTCATTACCTTGGGGCATTTATGCAGCAATCTTTTCTGTCCAAGAATGCTCCGTTTCGTCACCTAATTTTACGCCCGGATACCAATGCTCAATTAACAACGTAGGTTTTCATGGTGAGGAGCCGGATAAGTATGTTTATTTGTTCATTCTATCGCCAATTGAACAAAGTGCCCCACGGATTTTTATGCTCTCCTTATATTGGCTATTTTTGCCCATCCCCCGATAGGGTTCAAAGCTGATGAGGAAAAAAATGGGTACTCAGTTAGCGCTAAGATTTTAATACTCTTTTGCCGTGTTCTCTCAGTTCCCCATCTGGCCCTACATTCTCCTACTGACATACAGTAGCGGCAGAATTCCTGCCGCCTGATATTTAGCTTGATTTATATGGCTCATTCGTCGTATTATCAGGCCTCATTTTTCGGTAGCGCCCCGACTGGCGAAGGAGTAAAACCCATGCAATTATTTCCCCTGTTAGTTTCCCGTGCCGCGCCGGCGGCCACAGATAGCCATTGCCTGCTGCAGCGGTTCAACACCCTCCGGAACATGCCATGCCGGCTTGACCTGAAATCAGATTGCTACCTGCCTTCACGCCCTTTCCTATCCAGACAGGAAAAATGCAACCGGCCACCGGGTATGCCCTGCGGGAACTGGTTCAGCAATTGCAGCCGGGAATTCACCTTAACGGGGCGCAATTATCAGGAAGGCCATATGAAACAGGTTTATTACGACGAGGGCTGGAGTGGCCCGAACAAGTACACGTTTGAGGTATATCAACTGGAGAATGGCACATTCCGGGCGCTGGCTCGCAAATGGAACGGCAAAATCAATAAGGTTCAGCAGGAAACTCAGTTCCTGTCGGACACGCGCGAGGGGCTGAAGCATCAGGATTACCCCCGCACGCGCCAGGTGAAAATATTTCTGAATTCTGACTTCTGGGAGAAAGGTAATGATTAAGATGGTTAGCGTGGTACCGCAGCCAGAAACGGTGAAGGCGATCCGTGAAAAAATGGGCATGACGGAAACCGCGTTAGGGGCGGTAATGGGATACGAACTGCGCGCCTGGCAGCGAAAGGAAGCCATCAGCGACGATCTCAGTCAGTATAACAAAACCAGTCTCCGTCCTGGCGAATACAACATGCTTATGCTGATCACCGGCGTTCATCCTGATTACTGTCTTGATAAGGTATTCAGCCCAGATGACATGGTAAAAGATCCTGCCATGGCCGCAGACGTTCGCCGGTTACGTATGGCGCTGGGGCTGAAACATGCGGAAATTGCGGCGCTGTTTGGCTATAAGCCGGCGTCCTGGCAGACCAAAGAGAAGGCGGCGCAGCGCGGCGTTAAGCTCAAGTCTGGTGAGTTCAATTTCCTTCTGCTTCTGGCCGGTGAACATCCTTCACTGAAGCTGGTTGAGAAGGTGAAATAACACCGGCAAGCCTGAATTAAGAGGACCATTATGATTACGATACGCCGGCTACTTATTTTGCGCCTGTAACGCTTACGGGTTGCGACCTGGCCGATTATTTCCCGAAAGAGCCTCAGCCAGTACCCGTGATTTCCCCCGGCTATCAGGTATACATTAATGGCCACGCGGTGCTGGTATCGGGATTTGATGACTGCCAGCTTAGCTGACCACGCAGCTGAAACTGACCAGAAGGGCTGCATTGTACTGTCAGAGGATCGTACTGAGGTGAAGGTACGACTGAATCAGCCAACCGGTGCCGTTACTGAAACCTGGCGGATCATCCGTGAAAAGGACACGCACAATCGTGACATCATCCGTCTGCAGCGCCCGAACGGTGCGTTCGTGATGACTGCAACCCCGTAGGAGGTGTACTGTGAAACAGAAGACAAAGGCTCAGAATCCGCTAAAGAAATATGAGCGGATGTTGGCTGCGCGTCAGGCCCGGACCAGTCTGCCACCCGTTATCAGAGGCTCATTAGTGGCGATTGCGGTGGTATGTGTTGCCATGCTGCTGCCCTATGTCATCAGCCTGCCATGCAAGCCGGGAACGTTGCTGCTCGCCTCGCTGCTGATAGCTCTCTGCGCAGGTGTTTATGTTATGCACCGACACCGGTGTATAGCCCTAATCCTGCGCGTATCGCTTCCTGACGCCCGAAAAGAATAATTACGGCGTTTGTGTGGAGGTTATGAATGGAGGCGCTGAGAATCGCTCTGAGCGTGCATCGGGGCGTCTACGGGACAGGACGAACCAAAACCGCTCCTCCGTCTCCCTTTTCCCGAACTCTGAACCTCTTCAAAATAAAAATTACAGGGGAAGGAGTCTCCCGAAATTAAAATGAAAATCCGCGAAAAATTTGTTGTGATAATGGCTCATTAGACGTATAATAATTACATCGAAAGGCAATCAGGTCTTTCGCGGTAGCGCCCCGGCTGGCGCAGGAGTACAGCAAATGTCAAATGAAACTATTCAACATCCCATCACTGCAAACATTATCCCCACTAACCGCCGTATGGCCTTCCTGCCTCGCTTATTTGGTGCCTGGTACCTCACAGGTGAGGCGGGTGTCTACAACCACGCCCGAACCCTTTGTGCGGGGTATGAAGGTGGTTCATGGGAGTTTGTCGAACTGTCTTGCGGTAGCGGCTTTATGTACCCGCTGAGCGCAGAGCGTTTCACTGTATCGGTTAGCGGCAACTGGTTTGAAGGGGAGTTGTCCGCAGAAGCTACCGGCATCGTGCTGACGCTGTTCACCCTGAACCACATGATCTGGCACGCACATGATGCAGGCTATGAGCACATCTGTGACATGCTGATCACCCAGCAGGAAAAGCTCAAGTTGTATGCCGACCAGCACGCAGAAGCCGGTTTGATTTACCGCGCGATTGACTGACACTACGGCCCCCGTGAAGGGGGCCAATACTGACAGGGGGAAGCATGTTAACTCAAACTGACATACGCGCCAGCAACACAGTGCTGGTCACGGAATTTGGCGGTGTGCGTGCAGTGCATTTCTGCGTACACGATAAACTTAGCGGCAGCGACAGCGATCTTTGGTTCCCGTTGGCTGATGGTGCTGACCTGTTCGAGGCGCTGGAAACCATCATGTGCCTCAACTATGCCGCCGCTAACGTAGTCTCGCTGGAGTTCCTGCGGCAGAACGGGCAGTGCAAAGACTACCGGATCACCTACAACAAGCCCAAATTGCGGCCGATTTAATAAACTATGAATAATAATAATGTTCAATTATGAACATTTTTTTCAGTAAAAAATACGTCTGATGAGTTGATTTAATGGCTCGTTAGACGTATAATTTAATTACTGAATCGGCAAGGGGCTGATTCCGGTAGCGCCCCGACTGGCGAAGGAGTGGAAATGAGAGAAGCAGACCAGAAAAAAGTTAATGCAGTGATGGCCATCGCTGATTACCTCGGTGTAAAAAATCAGATTGAGGTGATCGAATACTCTTCCGAATCCGTTCAGGTAGAGTGGCGAAATCCTAAAACAAATCAGCTTATTCATCGTGATTTTACCTTTGCAATTTCGTTCGTAAAAGACTTTGAAAAAGCTCTGAAATCGAGTGCTGACAGCGCTCCAGATATCATAGAGCAGGTTGCCGCCAGATATCGCCCCGCCGCACAACGTTACTGGATAACCACCATGGCGAATATTGAGAGGGTAAAGCGAGGTTATCAGGCGAAAATCAGGACGTCCAGAAATACCGGGGCGGGATGACCCATCTAAATACTAGGCTGTGTCCCTTAATTATTTAATCGTCTGTAAAAGAGCCTAATACAGCCTAATTTCACCATCGACAGATAGTTTCGCGCTGTTTTTTCATAACGTGTTGCAATACGTCGATTGCTTTTAAGAAAACTGAAGCCGCGTTCAACAACATTGCGGTCACGATACGCTTGTTTATCAAATTGCGTACGGCCATCTGCACTGCCTTTTTCGTTGATTTTATACGGAATAATGCTTTTAATTCTCAGCTTACGCAGATAACCGCGGCGTTTTCCCCCCGAATAGCCTTTATCTGCCAGTACCGCTTTGCCACGCCTTTTCATGAAACCATTTTTACGTTGTATACCAATGCCGTCGAGCAACGGGATTGCAGATTGACTTTCGTGAGCTTGCCCCGCCGTTAAAATCAGGTTGAGGGGAAAACCTTTTCCGTCGGTTGCCAGGTGGATTTTGGTGCCATAACCACCGCGGGAGCGGCCCAGCGCATGATCGTCAGCGATATCAGGATGTTTTTTTTTGCCCCTGCGGCATCTTTACTGGCGCGAATATTGCTCCCATCCAGGCAAATTTCAGACCAGTCAATCAAGCCTTTTTCATCAAGAATGGACAGTAACCGATTAAATATCTTGTTGATAATGCCCGATTTTGACCCGCGGTTAAATCGATTATAGACCGTTTTCCAGGGACCATAGCGCTCAGGTAAATCGCGCCACGGTGCCCCTGAGCATAACACCCAGAACATCCCATTCATCACACGGCGGTGTTCAACATGTGGACGTCCTGCTCGCTTTGAATGTACAGGGGGCAAACAAGGTTCTATCAATATCCAAGCGTCATCAGGAATGTCGTAGCGGGCCATCATCTTTTTCCAGTATTAAACTAATTAGATGATAATACTATCAACTTACATTAAGGGACACAGCCTAATACTAATGCTAATGTATGCGTTACTATGAGGGGTTAGTGTAGGAAAATCATCTCACACACGTTAAAAAATCTGGAAAATAATCAATCACTGTCCATTCTATATACATGGACAGTGATATTTTTC